>NZ_JBHXEM010000031.1:0-77184 GCF_042724755.1 Kitasatospora sp. NPDC127067
AGATGGCGGAGCGTCACCTCCCGGTCTTCGTGGAGCCGTTCCTCAGCCGCCGCACGCCGGAGGGCAGGCTGGTCAACGACCTGAGCGCCGAGGCCGTCATCAAGTCCATCGCCATCGCCAGTGGCCTGGGCGGCAGTTCGGCGTACACCTGGCTGAAGGTCCCCGTCACCGACAACCCGGACGACATGGCGTGCCGCAGGTGGTGCCCAGGTGGTGGTCGGCGGGTGTGCAAGCCGTGTCGGAAGCCGCCCGCCGGGGCTGGGGGCGGGCGGCCGCGGTCAGTACGGCCGCCCGCCCGGGACTCAGGACAGCCGCCGCCCGAGCGGGATGCGGGAGCGGGTGAACAGCGCCGCGAGCAGCCCCGCGACCACCGGCAGCAGCAGCACGATCAGCAGCAGCTCGCCCCAGGGAGCGGTGATCAGCGCGGGCTTGGCCCCGAACCCGCCGGCCCGGGACTTCAGCAGCCCCACCGCCGGCACGAAGCCGTTGACCGCGCCGAGCAGTGCGCCCAGCAGGGCGATCAGCGTGCACTGGAGGCCCGCCATGCTCCGCCGGATCCGCGGTGGCGCGCCGACCGCGGCCAGGGTGGCCTGGTCCTGCCGGGAGTCGGCGGCCGCCAGACCGGTGGCGATCCCGGCCGCGCCGAGCACGACCAGTCCGGCGAAGCCGGTGAGCGCCAGGGTGAGCGCGTCGCTCTTCGGCTGGTAGCCGCGTTCCACCTCCAGCGTGGAGAAGCGGTCCAGCCGGGCGGCGGCCGCCTCGGCCCGTTGCTGCGCCTTGCGGTCGGGCGGGGTGGCGGGCAGCCAGACCGAGCCGGTCGGCCGGGCGGCGAGCCCGAGTCCGGGCAGCGCGGAGGGCAGTGCCAGGCCCTGGGCGAAGTCGGCGGCGGCCGGGTTGTCCACCAGCACCGCGTCGACCGGGACCTCCTGCAGGTCAGGCTTGGGTATCTCGCCGGGCTGCAGCGGAGCGCCGCCCCCGCCGCGCAGGATCATCACGGCCTTGCCGTCGGCGCCCACCAGGGCCCGGTCGAAGACCAGCAGCTTCCCTGCGGCCAGCGCCTGTTCGGCGGCCGGGTCATGGATGCCGAACAGGTTGTGCAGCACGGTCGCGTCACCGGTGGCGAGGTGCGGCGGTGCGCCCAGGCCGCGCCGCTCCGGCGGGCCCTTGAGCTGGACGGTGCTGGCGCAGTTGTCGCAGAAGCGGTACTCCACCTGGCCGAGGTCGCCGCGCGGGCCGAGCCCGGACAGCTGCTTCTCCAGCTCGGCGCGCTCCTCGGCGAGCCGGGGCCCGTCGACGTGGCTGGTCAACTGGACGGCGCCGTACGGGGCCTGGGGCCGGTAGTCGCGCCGGTTCTCGGCGTCGGTGCTGGTGGTGTAGACGCCGATGGCGACGGCCCCGGCCACCGCGGCCATCACCGCGGCCACCGCCGGAGCGGTGCGCGAGCGGTGCCGGGCGGAGTCGCGCAGAGCCAGCCGGGGGCCGAGCGGCAGCCGGCCGGCGGCCCGGCCGATCAGCGCGATCAGCATCGGGGTGCACAGCAGCAGGCCGAGTTCGGCGATCACCGAGCCGCCGAGCACGGTGAGGGTACGGGTGTCGTAGCCGCCGACGCCCGGCCGGTCGCGCTGCACCGAGGCCGCGCCGTACATCGCGAGCACCGCGCCGAGGGCGAGCAGCGCGACGCCGGACACGGTGACCAGGCGGTTGGGTCCGCGGACGGTGTCCCGGCCGGTCAGCCCGGCGGTGACGCTGCGCCGGGCGGCCTGCAGCGCGGGCAGCGCGGCCGCGAGCAGCGCGGTGGCCAGGCCGATGCCGGCGATGGCGATCAGGTCCACCGGCGGTACGGCGAAGTGGCCGAAGCGCGCGCCGCCGATCTGCTCGATCCACGGCCGCAGCACGGCGACCACCGCGGTGCCGAGCACCACGCCGACCACCGCCCCGGCCGCGCCGAGGACCAGGCCGCCGCCGAGCACCACCGCACCGACGTGGGCACGGCTCCCGCCGGCCGCGCCGAGCAGGGCGAGCTGGCGGCGCGAGCGGCGGGCGCCGACGGCGAACGCGGGCCCGGCGAGCAGGGCGACCTCCAGCAGCGCCAGGCCGGTGACGGTGGCGACGACCATCCTGGTGTTGTTGGCGGCCGTCGGGTCGCTGTAGCGGTGGGCGTCCCGGTAGTAGGGGACGGCCTGCTCCGGCGGCGGGGAGAGCGCCACCGAGCGTGCCGTGAGGGTGTAGCCGTGGGCGTTGAACCGCTGGACCTCGGCCCAGCCGAGCGGGGCGCCGGACGGCAGCCGGACCAGCCAGGCGGACCGGGCGGCCGAGGGCTTCTGCGCGGTGGCTCCGGCGCCGGCCAGCGCGGTGCTCAGCGGGGCGACCAACTCACCGGGCCGGGCGACGAGTTCGACCCGTCCCAGCTCGCCCGGGTGCTCCACGACACCGGTGATGGTGAAGGTGGTGCCCTCCAGGCCCTGGACGGTGGTGGTGGCGCCGGGCCGGAGCCCGGAGCGGTCCAGAAAGGCCCGGGTGACGGCCACCTCGTGCGGGGCGCCCGGGGCGCGGCCCTCGACCAGGTCGAGCCGGCCGCGCCAGACCGGGTCGCCGAGATCGGCCTCGGTGGTGAGGGTGCGGACCAGGCCCTCGGGCGAGGTCGCGCCCGCCTCCGGACCGGGCCGGGCCGGGGTGAGCACGCTGCCGGGCGGCAGCAGCGAGGCGACCAGGGCGGCCGGGTCGGTGCTCGCGCCCTTCTCCTGCTCGGCCGTCGGCTGCTCCCCGGGGCGGGGCTGGACGGAGAAGGCGCCGTCCTCGGCGATCGGGGCCTGCTCGACCGTCTGGCCCGGGTCGAGCGAGGTGACCAGGGCGTCCGCGCCGCCCACCACCCGCTCGACCCGTTCGGCCGGGGTCAGCTGCCCGCTGCGGTGGACCACGTCGGCCCCGGTGACGCCGAGGACGGGCAGCGCGATCATGGCGGCGATCAGCGCGCTGCGGCCCTTGGCCCGCAGGGCGTCGCGGCGGGCGATGCGCAGGGCGACCCGCCAGGCTCCGATCCTCACGGTGCCACCTCGCCGAGCACGCCGGTCGGGTGCACCGCGGCGAGGCGGGCGGAGGACCGGCGGCCGGGGGTCTCCGAGGCGACCGCGCCGTCCCGCAGGTGGACCACCCGGTCCGCCCAACTGGCGTGGGCCGCTTCGTGGGTGACCATCATCGCGGCGGCGCCGGCGTCGCAGCGGGCGCGCAGGACGGCGAGCACCGCCTCGCCGGTGGCGGAGTCGAGGGCGCCGGTCGGCTCGTCGGCGAGCACCAGCCGGCGCTCGCCGATCAGGGCCCGGGCGATGGCGACGCGCTGCTGCTGGCCGCCGGACATGTCGTCCGGGAAGCGGTCGGCGAGTTCCCCGATGCCCAGCTCCTCCAGCGCGGCCAGCGCCTCCCGGCGGGCCCGGCGTCCCGGGACGCCGTCGAGTTCGCGCGGCAGGGAGATGTTCTCGGCGGCGGTCAGGGCCGGGATCAGGTTGTAGTCCTGGAAGACGTACCCGATCGAGCGCCGCCGCAGGTCGGCGAGCCTGCCGCGGCCGAGGCCGCCGAGCGCGACCCCCTCCACCAGCACCTCGCCGTCGCTGGGCTGGTCCAGCCCGCCGGCCAGGGTCAGCAGGGTCGACTTCCCGGAGCCGGACGGGCCCATCACGGCGACGAACTCGCCCGGGTGGACGGCCAGGTCGATGCCGCGCAGGGCGTGCACCTCGGCGGCGCCCCGCCCGTGCACGCGGGTGACGCCCGCCAGGCGCAGGACGGGTGCGGGCCGGGTCGGATCGGTGTGGGACACACTTCCCCCTCGTGAGCTGCTCAACTGCATATGTCGGTGAACTATATATGCCGGAGGACGTGCTGCGCGGCGGGATGGTTCCCGGATGGCTTCCGGATGCTTCTCCGGCGGGGGTGATCGGATTCGGTCAAACTTCTACAAAGCTGTCGAGGATGTGGGCGGAAACCGGCCCGGGTCGTTCGGGGGCGGTCTATGCTCGGGGCGGCTCGCGGCTCGCGGTTCACCGCTCGGGGGGGCCGTGCCGTGCCGCGTCGCCGAGCGCGTCACCCGACGCGCGGTCGGCCCCGTGTGCGGCAACCGGCGGGGGGTCGGTACGACCGCCCTGCGCGCCTACCCGTCGGCCGCGGGGGCGATGGCCATCATCGAGGTCGTCAAGACCGCGCGCCGAACCGCCGGCCGTGCCGACCGCACGTCACCGCCCGCCCCGCACGGACGGTCGGTGGGCGGCGGCTCGCCACCCGTCCGTACCCTCCTCCCGTGAAGGAGGTGCCGTCGTGCACACCCTGACCACCGTCGACTTCCTCGTCCGGCTCGCCACCGGCGTCGCCTGCGGCGCGCTGATCGGCGTCGAGCGCCAGTGGCGGGCCCGGATGGCCGGCCTGCGCACCAACGCCCTGGTCGCCGCCGGCGCCACCCTCTTCGTGCTCTACAGCGAGGCCGTCGGCGACACCGGCAGTCCCACCAGGGTCGCGGCGTACGTCGTCTCCGGCATCGGCTTCCTCGGCGGTGGCGTCATCCTGCGCGACGGCGCCGGCGTGCGCGGCCTCAACACCGCGGCCACACTGTGGTGTTCGGCCGCCGTCGGGGTGCTGGCCGCCGCCGGCAAACTGCAGCTGGCCGTCCTCGGCACGCTCGCCGTGCTCGCCGTCCACCTGGTGCTGCGCCCGGCCGGCCGACTGCTCGACCGGGCCCCGCAGTCCGGCAGCGACCCGGACTCCACCAGCCGCGCCACCATCCACCTGGAGTGCGACCGCAAGTCCGAGACCCACATCCGGGCCCTGCTGCTCCAGGCCCTCGCCGCCTCCGGACTCGCCCCGACCGGTCTGCGGGCCCGCCGCACCGACAGCGGGGACGCCACCAGCCTGCGGGCCACCGTCGCGATCACCGGGTCGGTCGCCCCGGCGCTCGAACAGGTCGTCACCCGGCTGTCGTTGGAGCCGGGCGTGCGCGACCTGCACTGGCACCTGGAGGACGAACCGGAGGACCCCGGCAACCCGGCGCTCGCCTGAGGCCGCAGTGCCGCAGCGCCGCAGCGCCGTCGCCGTGCCGCCGTGCCGCCGTGCCGCCGTGGCGCCGAAGGCCCGGCACGCCCCGGAACCGCCGCCCGATCCCATCCGAACCGACTGGAGGCCCGATGCCGACCCCCGATCCCGAGCACGGGCCGCTGGTGCCGATGCTGCTGGTGCTGACCGTGGTCACCGGAGTGGTGGACGCGGTCAGCTACCTCGAACTCGGCCACGTCTTCGTCGCCAACATGACCGGCAACGTGGTGTTCCTCGGCTTCGCCCTGGCCGGCGCGGCCAACCTCTCCGCCACCGCCTCGCTGGCCGCCCTCGCCGCCTTCCTGCTCGGCGCGCTGGCCGGCGGTCACCTCGCCCGGCGCCTGCCCGGCCACCGCGGTCACCTGTTGACCGTCGCCGTCGCCGTCCAGTCGGCGCTGGTCGCGGCGGCCACCGTGCTGGCGGCCGTGGCCGGCCACACCGGCGACCCGGCCCGCTACACCCTGATCGGGCTGCTCGGCTTCGCCATGGGCGGCCAGAACGCGGTGGTCCGCGCCCTGAAGGTGCCCGACCTCACCACCACCGTGCTCACCATGACCATCACCGCCCTGGCCGCCGACCGCACCGGCCCCCGCCGTCTCGCCTCCGCCGTCTGGATGTTCGCCGGTGCCCTCCTCGGCGCCGTCCTCGTCCTTCGCGCGAACGTCCCCCTCGCCCTCGCCCTGGCCCTCGCGCTGCTCCTCGCCGTCGCCGCCCTCACCCACCGCGCGGCCGGGCCCACCCCCGCCCCGGTCTGGACCCGCCCCCGCTGACCGGCGACGACGGCCCCCGGAGCCGCAGTCCTCCCGGTACGCTGTCGTCCCGGCAGGCCGCGGCCTACGGATCGTCGTGAGGGACAGGTGAGTTGCATGGGCGCCGGCGCCTGGTCGTACGCGGTTCCCCACCGGGAGGACCTCCAGGCCGCCCTGGACGCGCTGAGGGAGAAGGTCTTCAGCGAGGACGAGTTCTACCGGGAGGAGGGGCTCGGATCGCTCGCGGAGCTCATGGTCTCCGGCCGGCTCGACGAGCAGGGAGCCCACTCCGTGCTCGACGTGGTCACCGTGGTCCACTGCGCCGTCGACGAGGAGGACCACGGCGACGTCCGGGTGGTGGAGGGTGCCGAGGTCGTGGAGCTGTTCGGCACCGGCCGGCCTTCGCTGGACATCGTCCGCGCCGCCGAGGAGAAGGGCGTGGGTGACATCGACTTCCCGCCCTCCTTCCGGGGCTCGGGCTGCTGCACGGTCACCTACGGGCCGGACGGCGCTCCTGACGGCCTCTACTTCTGGGGCGTCACCGGCGACTGACGGGCCGGGCCCCGGCCCCGGTCAGTCCTCGCTTCGGTGGCCGGCGCGGCCGCTCCAGCGGGGTTCGAGGCGGGCCCAGCCGGTGCTCCAGGCGGTCTCGGCGCGGCGGTCGAGGGCGTGGAGGCGCAGCCGGAGGGCGAGCGCGAGCAGGGCCAGGAGGGCGAGGAGGGCCCCGGCGCCCGTGCAGGCGGCGGAGACGGCGAGGGCGACGCGGTCGGCCGGGGGAGCGGAGACGGCGCCGGCCGGGTCGACCCAGACGGGGACGTGGCTGGCGGTGACGGCGGAGCGCGGGGCCTGGACGGTGCCGACGTGCCGGGTGCCGTCGGGGGCGGTCCAGGCCGCGTCGACGTCGATCCGGTTGCTGTAGCCGCCGGCGAAGCGGCTGCCGGCGGCGGTGGCGCGGTCCGGGACGCCGCGGACCACGGCGTCGACCTGCTGCAGCCGTGCGCGGTCGGTGTCGGCCAGGTGGGCGGTGGAGCGGTAGAGGAGCAGGGAGCCGCCCGCGGCGAGGGCGAGCGCGAGCACCGCGCCGAGCAGGGCGGACAGCCAGGCGCGGGCCCGGGAGCGGTCGAGGGGGCGGACGAGCGGCTCGTGCCGGGCACCGAGGGCCCGCCGCAGCTGTCGGCCGGCGCGTCGGGGGAGCGACGCGGGCCGGGCCGGACGGGGTGTGCTGGACACGGTGAGGGCTCCTCAGGGACGCGGGGGCGCGGGGTGGTTCCCGCCCCAATCTCCCCCCGACGGGCCTCCGCGCACAAGACTCGTGCGCGCCCGGAGGATCGCCAGGGCCGCTCGGCCCCGCGGTCGGGACGTTCGGCCCTCGGCATCCGCCGGGCGGTCCGGGCAGGCTGGGGAGCGGCGGCGCCCTCCCGGTGCTTGGGCGCGGCCGTGGCCCGGTTCGGCCGTGGGGGCGCCGGGTCGAGGTATGGGGCAGGGGGTGGTCGTGGGGTCACCCCCTGCCTGTGCCGTGCCCGGCACCTGCCCGCTCTCCGCCCCTGCCCCGCAGGGAAGCTGACGACGTCCCAGGTCATGGCCGTATTCTGCCCGGATATACACTCGGAGTATACGCCGGGTGTATGTTTCCCTCCATGAGTGTTCCTTTGACCCTCCTGGGGCTGCTGGAGCGTGAGCCCAGCCACGGCTACGACCTCAAACGCGACTACGACGCCCTCTTCGGCCTCGGCAAGCCCCTTCCGTACGGTCAGGTCTACGCGACCCTCGGCCGACTGGCCCGCGACGGCAAGGTGATGGCCGGCGAGGCGGAGCCCGGCGACGGGCCCGAGCGCAAGCGGTACGTCATCACCGAGACCGGGGCGACCGAGTTCGAGACCTGGCTGCGGGAACCGGTCGCACCCGAGCCCAACCTCCAGTCCGTGCTGTTCACCAAGGTGGTGCTGGCCCTGATGCTGGGCCGCGACGCCGAGCACTACCTGGACACCCAGCGCGCCGCCCACCTGCGCCGGATGCGCGAACTCACCGAACTGCGCCGCACCGGCGCCCTGGTGGACGCCCTGCTCGCCGACCACGGCCTGTTCCACCTGGAGGCCGACCTGCGCTGGATCGACCTCACCGCCGCCCGACTGGACGCGCTCGCCGCGGAGGTGAACGCATGACCGCGGTCATCGAGGCCCGGGACGTCGCCCTCGCCTTCGGCGAGACGCCGGCGCTGCGCGGGGCGAGCCTGTCCGTGGAGGCCGGCGAGGTGCTCGCCGTCATGGGCCCCAGCGGCTCGGGCAAGTCGACGTTGCTCCACTGCCTGGCCGGCATCCTGGTGCCCGACGCGGGCGAGGTGCTGTTCGGCGGGAAGCGACTGGACGCGATGCCGGAGGCGCAGCGCAGCGCCCTGCGCCGCGACAAGTTCGGCTTCGTGTTCCAGTTCGGCCAGCTGGTGCCGGAGTTGACGGCCGAGGAGAACGTCGCCCTGCCGCTGCTGTTGAACGGCGTGCGCCGTTCCGCCGCGCTGGCGGAGGCCCGCCCGTGGTTCGCCCGGCTCGGCCTGGACGGCCTGGAGAAGCGCCGATCCGGCGAGCTGTCGGGCGGTCAGGCGCAACGGGTCGCGCTGGCCCGCGGGTTGGTGGCCCGCCCACAGGTGCTGTTCGCCGACGAGCCGACCGGCGCGCTGGACTCGCTGACCGGCGAGCAGGTGATGGACCTGATGGTCGCCTCGGCCCGCGAGCAGGGCACCACCGTCGTCCTGGTGACCCACGAGCCCCGGGTCGCCGCCTTCGCCGACCGCGAGGCGATCGTCCGCGACGGCAAGGCCCGTGCGCTCTCGGCCGGAGCCGGAACGGTGGCCCCGTGATCGCCTTCTCGCTCCGCCTGGCCGTCAGCGGCGGCCGGGAGGCGGTGGCCCGGCTGCTGATGATCGCGGCGGCGGTCGCGATCGGCGTCGGGCTGCTGCTGTCCACGCTCGCCGGCATGAACGCGATCGAGCGGGCCAACCAGCGCCAGGTCTGGCTCGACACCGGTGCCGCGAGCCGGACCGGGACCGCACAGGTCGATCCGCTCTGGTGGCGGCCGCACCAGGACTACTACGACGGCTCGGACATCCGCGAGATCGACCTCGCCGCCACCGGGGCGACCTCGCCCGTCCCGCCGGGGCTCGACCGCCTGCCGGCCCCCGGGGAGTACTACGCCTCCCCGGCCCTGGCCGAGCTGCTGCGCAAGGTCCCGGCAGCCGAACTCGGTGACCGCATCCCGGGCCGGATGGTCGGCACGCTGAACGACTCGGCGATGCCGTCCCCGGACACCCTGGCCGTGCTCGTGGGTCGGACGGTCGACGAGGTCAAGGGCGCGCACGGGGCCGTCGCCGTCACCACCATCGCCACGATCCGACCCGAGTGCGGGAACGGTGACTGCCTGAGCCGGGGCATCCGGGGCGATGCGATGACGCTCATCCTGTCCGTCGTGGGCGGTGCGATGATCTTCCCGGTGCTGATCTTCATCGGCACCGCGACCCGCCTGTCCGCCGCCACCCGGGAGCAGCGGTTCGCCGCGATGCGGCTGGTCGGCGCCACCCCGCGGCAGATCGCGGTGATCGCCGCGGTCGAGTCCACCGTCGCCGCGGTGGCCGGTACGGTCGCCGGCTTCGGCCTCTACCTCGCGCTGCGCCCGCTGGCGGCCGACGTGCCCTTCACCGGCGGCCGCTTCCACCTCGACGACCTGACCCTGACCGGGCTCCAGATCCTGGGCACCGCCCTGGCCGTGCCGTTGGCCGCAGCGGTCGCGGCCCGGTTCGCGCTGCGCCGGGTCGCCATCTCCCCCCTGGGCGTCAGCCGGCGGGTCACCCCGCGGCCGCCCCGGGCCTGGCGGCTGATCCCGCTGCTGGCCGGGCTCGCGGAACTGGTGTACTTCGTCGGCCGCCGCCCGGCCACCGGCAACGGGCAGGCCGCGGCCTACCTGCCCGGGTTCCTGCTGGTGATGCTGGGCCTGGTGATCGCCGGGCCGTGGCTGACCATGGTCGCCGCCCGTACGGTCGCCCGCCGCACCGGCCGCCCGGCCACGCTGATCGCGGTGCGCCGGCTCGCGGACGACCCGAAGACCGGGTTCCGCGCGGTCAGCGGCCTGATCCTGGCGCTGTTCGTCACCACGTCGACGGTTTGCATCATCGGCACGATCAACGCCAACCGCGGTTCGCTGGGCGGCGATCCGATGTCCCGGGCGTCCGTGGTGCAGGGCGAGTTCCGGGACGGCCGGCCGCCGCTGGCGGGCTCGACGCCGGAGCGGGTGCTGGCCGAGGTGCGGGCGGTGCCGGGCTTCACGGGCGTCGCGGTGGTCCACAGCAATCCGGACGGGCTCGCGAAGCTCCCCGTGAACCCGCGCCCGGACGCCCCGCTCATGACCCCCGGCCTGGTATCCTGCGCGGACCTCGCCCGGATCCCCGTGGTCGGCCACTGCGCGGCCGGGGCGAGCGTCGCCGCCGTCCCTCCGCGCGACTTCCTCAACCTCACGTCGCACCCCGACACCGAGTGGCCCGCCGCCCCGATCTCCGCGGAGGAGGTCGCCGGGCTCCCGGTCCAGGCGCTCTACGCCACGACCGACGGATCGGCGGCGGCGAAGGAGCGGGTCCGGACGGTCTTCACCGCGGCATGGCCGGACCACGACGCGCACACGGTCGGCGACTGGGCCACCGAAGGGCAGCAACAGCTCGCCGGATGGCGGCAGTTGGCGAACGTCGTGCTGCTGACCACGCTTCCGATCGCCGGGTGCAGCCTCGCGGTCAGCGTGGTGGCCGGGCTCTCCGACCGCAGGCGGCCGTTCGCGATGCTGCGGCTCACGGGGTCGCCGCTGCGCCTGCTGCAGCGGGTGATCGCGCTGGAGAGCGTGCTGCCGCTGCTGGCGGTGGCGGTGATCTCGCTCGGCGCGGCCTTCGCCGCCGCGGCCCTGTTCCTCTCGTCCCAGATGGACTACGGCCTGGTGTCGCCCGGGGCGGTGTACTTCGGCGTCGTCGCCCTCGGCATCGTCGCCTCGGTCGGGATCATCGCCTCCACCCTGCCGCTGCTGAGGCGGATCACCGGGCCGGAGGCGGCCCGCAACGGCTGACCATCCCGGCCCGGAGGCCGCCCCGCCGCCCGCCCTCAGCGGGCGACGGGGTAGCCGTGCGTCCCGGCCCGCACCTGCGGGGACAGCCCCGGCAGCCAGCTGCCGAGGACCAGCGCGGACGGGTAGAACATCGGCTCCGGCAGCGCGTCCACCGGGAAGCGCTCCCAGCCGGCGCAGGCGTGCGGCTCGGTGACCACGGCCTCGGCCAGGCTGGGCGGCGCCAGCACGGCCGCGGTCAGCCGGGGCCGGCCGAGCTCGTGGTCGAGGTGGACGGCGAGCACCCGCATCTCCTCGGCGGGCAGCACGATGCCGGTCTCCTCGGCGAGTTCGCGGGCCGCGGTCCGCTCGAAGGACTCGCCGAGGTCGACCTTGCCGCCGGGCAGGCTCCAGGTGGGCGGCTCGCCGGCGGTGGTCCGGCGGCCGATCAGCACCCGGCCGTCCCCGGTGGGCACGATGATCCCCGCGCCGAGCAGCGGTGCGGTCGGTGCTGTGCTCAACTCGCCATCTCCTTCAGCAGGTCACCAGTTGGCGCGGTCGTAGTCCTTGAGGAAGCAGCCGTACAGGTCCTCGCCGGCCTCGCCGCGCACGATCGGGTCGTACACCCGCGCCGCGCCGTCGACCAGGTCGAGCGGGGCGTGGAAGCCCTCGTCGGCGAGCCGCATCTTGTCCGGGTGCGGCCGCTCGTCGGTGATCCAGCCGGTGTCCACGGCGGTCATCAGGATGCCGTCGGACTGGAACATCTCCTCCGCGCTGGTGCGGGTGAGCATGTTGAGCGCGGCCTTGGCCATGTTGGTGTGCGGGTGGCCGGCGCCCTTGTAGCCGCGCGCGAACACGCCCTCCATCGCGGAGACGTTGACCACGTACTTGCGGCGGGACGAGGAGGCGGCCATCGCCGGGCGCAGCCGGCTGATCAGGATGAACGGCGCGGTGGAGTTGCAGAGCTGGACCTCCAGCAGCTCCATCGGGCCGACCTCCGAGACGGTCTGCACCCAGCTGTTGGTGTCCGCGAGGTCGGGCACCAGGCCGCCGGCGTCGATCGCGGTGCCGGCCGCGATCCGGGCGGGCGTGGCGGAGCCGGTGACCAGGGCCAGCGAGGTGACGTCCTCGGCGGTGATCCGCTGCACGTCGCCGCCCGCCTGGTGGGGGAGTGCGGGCAGGTCGACGCTGCCGCTGCCGAAGCGGCCGATGGTGGTGGCCTGCGGCAGCTCGCCGGCCGGCAGCGGCGCGGACTCGGCGTTCACCAGCTCGCGGTAGGACTCCGGCGGACGGCGCACGGTCTGCGCGGCGTTGTTGATCAGGATGTCCAGCGGGCCGTCGGCGGCGACCTCGTCGGCCAGCGCCAGCACCTGGGCCGGGTCGCGCAGGTCGATGCCGACGATCTTGAGGCGGTGGATCCACTCGGCGCTGTCCGGCATCGCCTTGAAGCGGCGGATCGCGTCGTTGGGGAAGCGGGTGGTGATGGTGGTGTGGGCGCCGTCGCGCAGCAGCATCAGCGCGATGTACATCCCGATCTTGGCGCGGCCGCCGGTGAGCAGCGCGCGCTTGCCGGTGAGGTCGGCGCGGGCGTCCCGGCGGGCGCGGTTCTTGACCGCGCAGCTCTGGCAGAGGTTGTGGTAGAAGGCGTCGACCTCGACGTACCGCTGCTTGCAGGTGTAGCAGGAGCGCGGGCGCTCCAGGATGCCGGCGATCTCGGTGGTGGTGACGGTGGTCAGGCCGAAGGCGCCGGCCGTCTCGTCGTCGATCCGGCTCGGCGCACCGGTGGCGGTGCGGGCGGTGACCTCGCGGTCGTTGGCGGTCTTGCGGGCCCGGGTCTCCTGGCGGCGACGCTGCTTCAGGGTGCGGAATATGCCGCCGACGGCCTGGCGGACGGTGATCGCGTCCGGGTGGTCCACGTGCAGTTCGTCGAGCTCGGCGATCACCTCCAGGCAGAGCTTCAGCCGCTCGGGGTCGAGGCCGGGACCGTAGTCGACCTCCTCGGCGTCCCCGATCCCGTCCGGCGCGACGTCCGGCCGCGCGATGTCCGTCTGTTCGATGTCCGTCTGCCCGATGCTCACGCCTGCTGCCGCTTTCCCGTTCGCCACGCCCACACGCGTGAAGCCATGCCCGTTACCGCGTGAATGCTACGGGAGCGGTCCGGACCGGGGCGAAAACCGGACGTCGGAGGGGGTCTTTGGATGATCCTCCATGTCTACGCGCGGAGCATTGATCACGGTTTGTGGACAGCCCCAGCAAAGCTCCTCGAACTGGCTTTTGACCCCGCCCTCACGGAGAATCGAATGCTGGGTGCCGGGCGCCCGAGTGCGCTCCGGCGGCATCGCCGCAACCGCACCCGAGGTGTATCCCCCAGCCAGAGAGCCCTTCTTCATGCGCTTCCTGAACGACCTCAAGCCCTCGTACGACCTGACGTACGACGACGTCTTCATGGTCCCCAGCCGTTCCGCCGTGGGCTCCCGGCAGGGCGTGGACCTCTCCTCGAACGACGGCACCGGCACCACCATCCCGCTGGTCGTGGCCAACATGACCGCCATCGCCGGCCGCCGGATGGCCGAGACCGTCGCCCGCCGCGGCGGCCTGGTCGCCATCCCGCAGGACATCCCCACCGAGGTCATCGCCGAGGTCGTCTCCTGGGTCAAGCAGCGCCACCTGGTCTTCGACACCCCGATCACGCTCGCCCCGGGCGCCACCGTGGCCGAGGCCATCTCGCTGCTGCCCAAGCGCGCCCACGGCGCCCTCGTGGTGGTCGAGGACGGCAGGCCGGTCGGCGTGGTCACCGAGTCCGACTGCCAGGGCGTGGACCGCTTCACCAGCCTGGCCGACATCATGTCCCGCGAACTGCTGGTGCTGGACGAGGGCATCGACCCGCGGACCGCCTTCGACAGGCTCACCGAGGCGCACCGCAAGCTCGCCCCGGTCGTGGACGGCGAGGGCCGGCTGGTCGGCCTCCTCACCCGCAAGGGCGCGCTGCGCGCCACCCTCTACACCCCGGCCGTGGACGCGGCCGGCAAGCTGCGGATCGCCGCCACCGTCGGCATCAACGGCGACGTCGCGGGCAAGGCCGAGGCGCTGATCGAGGCCGGCGCCGACGTGCTGGTGGTCGACACCGCGCACGGCCACCAGGAGTCCATGATCAGCGCACTGCGCGCGGTGCGCGGACTGGACCCGCAGGTCCCGATCGTGGCCGGCAACGTGGTCTCCGCCGTCGGTGTCCGCGACCTGGTCGAGGCGGGCGCCGACATCCTCAAGGTCGGCGTCGGCCCCGGCGCCATGTGCACCACCCGGATGATGACCGGCGTCGGCCGGCCGCAGTTCTCCGCCGTCCTGGAGTGCGCCGCCGAGGCGCGCCGGCTCGGCAAGCACGTCTGGGCGGACGGCGGCGTGCGCCACCCGCGCGACGTCGCGATGGCGCTGGCCGCCGGCGCCTCCAACGTGATGATCGGCTCCTGGTTCGCCGGGACCTACGAGTCCCCGGGCGACCTCCAGACCGCCGCCGACGGCCGCCAGTACAAGGAGAGCTTCGGCATGGCCTCGGCCCGTGCGGTGAGCAACCGCACCGCCCAGGACTCCTCGTACGACCGGGCCCGCAAGGCGCTGTTCGAGGAGGGCATCTCGCACTCCCGGATGTTCCTCGACCCGGCCCGCCCGGGTGTGGAGGACCTGATCGACTCGATCATCGCGGGCGTCCGCAGCTCCTGCACCTACGCGGGCGCCGCCAGCCTGGAGGAGTTCCACGAGAAGGCGATCGTGGGCATCCAGAGCGCGGCCGGCTACGCCGAGGGCAAGCCGCTGCACTCCAGCTGGGCCTGATCGCCGCCGGCGCCCGCCGCGCCCGCGTCCGTACCGTCGGCCGTCCGGTTCCTCGCCTCGGGGAGCCGGGCGGCCGCGGCCGTCACGGGGGCCTGCCGCCCGGTGTCCGGCCCGGTGCCCGGCCCGGGTGGGAGCAGTGCTCCGAGCGGGAGCAGCAGGGCGCGGCCGAGCAGTCCGACCGAACCGTCCAGGGCGGCGGCGAAGGCCCGGGCCGCGCCCGGCAGGTACCGCAGCTCCCACAGCGCCTCCACGGCGCTCCAGGCGCCCTCCCGGGCGGCCCCGACCGACCAGACGCCGAGCAGGTGGGGGAGCGGCTCGGCGAGCTCCAGCAGGTCGGGGCCGGGCATCAGCTGCTCCCGGACGGCCGTCTCCACCTCGGCCAGCACCCGGTTGATCCGGTGGTAGTCCTCTTCGACGGCGGCGGGATCGCAGCCCCGGCGGCGGCAGGTGTCCACGACGGCCAGCGGCAGGTCGTGCTGGATGTGGGCGTTCATCCCGGCCAGTGCGAACTGCAGCGGGTGCACTCCCGGGTGGGCGCGCAGCGCGAACAGCGGCCGCCAGCAGGCGGGCGGCTCCCGTCCGGCCGCGTCGGCGGCCACGGCCCGCAGGTAGTACCCGGCGAACACCACGTCCAGCTCGGCCGTCGCCCGCGGGTCGACGAAGCACCCGCGGTCCAGCCGGTCGCGGACCGCCTGCGTCACGGTGAGGTAGATCCGGTTGAAGACCGCCACCCCGTCGGCCGGGGGCAGCTCCGCCCCGATCCGCCGCAGCCGGTCGATCACCCGCCCGACCGCGGCCGTCCTCGTGGCCGCCCGCGCCCCCGCTGCCGTCGTACGATCCACCGCCGTGTCGGGCATGCGCCACCCTCCGATGCCGATCGTGCACTGATCGCATCATCGTGACAGCGCGGGCGGGTGCCCGGTGGACGCAGCACGAGCCCGTCGAGCCGGTGTCACACGGTCAGGCTGATTCCGTCCGTGGCACGGCACGTATTCGGTCATGACGTTGCAGGGGCTTTGCCGTTCCCCCACCTCCTGCCATCATCCCTGCCGTGATCAACCGACGAACCCTCATCGCCGCGTTCGCCGCGGCCCCGGCCCTCGGCACCCTCGGTGCCGTCGTGGGAAGCACCCCCGCGAGCGCCGCCGCCGACCTGTACCCCTCCAACACGGCCCTCTACGCCAGCCCGACCGTGGTCGAGGGCGTGGACTACGGCCGCCGCTACCGCCGGCACCTGATGGACGACCAGAGCCTGCAGGGCCGCACGTCCGTCGTCCGGACGACCGTCATCGCCCCGCACGGCGGCGGCATCGAGGTCGGCACCTCCGAACTCTGCCTGGCCGTCGCCGGCTACCACCCGGCCGACCTCGCGCCGACCCCGGCCGCCGGGCCGACGCACGACTTCTGGATGTTCGAGGGCCTGCGCTCCTCCAACAACAGCGAGCTGCACGTCACCTCGACCCACTGCGACGACGGCGTGGCCCGGGCGATGTGCGGCGGCAGCCTCAACGTGGTGTCGTTGCACGGCTGCACCGCCGCCCAGGCCGGCCTGGAGGCCGGTGCCCAGGCCGTGCTGGTCGGCGGCCTGAACGCCACCCTCCGCCAGTACCTGATGGAGGAGTTCGCGGCGGCGGGCATCCGGGCGGTGACCGCCTCCGGCGAGGAGGAGATCGCGGGCATCTCCCCGGAGAACATCTGCAACCGCAGCCTGCTCGGGATGGGTGCCCAGCTGGAGATGACCACCGAGCTGCGGGCCGCGATGTTCGCCCCGGGCAAGAACACCCGCGCCGACCGGGCGACCAACACCCTGCCGCTGTTCTGGAGCTGTGCGACCGCGGTCCGGGCCGCGATCCGGCGGCTGGAAGCGGGCCAGCCCGTCCTCTGACGGGCCGGCAGCCGGACAGCCGGACAGCCGGACAGCCGGTCGCGGCGCGCGCGGCCGGCGTCAGCCCGGCTCGTACTCCAGGACGTGGCGTCAGCCCAGCTCGTACTCCAGGACGTAGGTGTGGGCGCCGGACCCGTCGACGGTCAGCCGGAACTCCCCGGTGATCCCGGCCAGCTCGCCCGCGCCCGTGCCCGGCACCACGCGTATCGTCGTGCCGGTGGTGTCCCAGGCCGTGTGCTGGAGCACGAACGAGCCTTCGCGCCCGTCCAGTTCACCCGTCACGTGCTCCACCGCGACGTACGAGGCCGGGCTGCCGGAGGGGCCCGTGACGGAGAGCATCCGCACCTCGCTCGCCCCGCTCAGCCCGCCCGTGAAGGTCTTGGCGATCCGGACCCGCCCGAAGGCCGCGCCCTCCCGCTCCTCCGTCTCCACCGGCTCGAACGCGGTGAGCTCGAACGACCCGCTCGCCCTGTTCCCCATGGCACCGTCCCCTCGTCGACCGTCCACTACTGGGCGGCCGGCTCCCCGCCGACCGCGAACCGAGCCTTGCACACCCCACTGACAACCGCGTCCGGGCCGCTCGCCGGAACCGCCGGAACCGCCGGAACCGCCGGAACCGCCGTGCCGCCGACGCGGCCCGGTCACGGCTCCCAGCGGATCGCCAGCACCGCCGCGTCGTCGGCCAGCCCGGTGGCCCCGACCCAGTCGCCGACGTCCTCCAGCACGGCGTCCAGCAGGTCCGCCGGCGAGCCGCCGTGCAGGCCGGGCAGCCGCTCCGCGATCGGGTAGAACCGGCCCCCGGCGTCCCGGGCCTCCGACACCCCGTCGGTGTGCAGGAGCAGGACGTCACCCGGCTCCGGCTCGAAGCGCCGGTCCGGGTACCCGCCGCCGGTGAGCCCGAGCAGCCCCAGCGGCGGCGCCGGGAACGGCGGCTCCAGCTCGCTCACCCGGCCCGCCCGGCGCAGCAGCGGGGGCGGGTGGCCGCAGTTCACCAGCCTCACCGGCCCCCGGTCCGCCGCCACGTCGAGCAGCAGTGCGGTGGCGAACCGCCCCTCGTCCGACGGCCGGGCGGCGAGCGCCGCGTCCAGCCGCTCGGCGAGCCGGCCGGGATCGGGTTCGGTCCGGGCGGCCTCCCGGAACACCCCGAGGACGTCCGCCGCCGTCTCCACCGCCGGCAGTCCGTGCCCCTGGACGTCCGCAAGCAGGATGCGCACCCCGAAGCGGGTCTCCACCACGGCGTACAGGTCCCCGCCGATCCGCGCCTCGGCGGCCGCCGCCACGTACCGCACCGCCACGCGCAACGGCCCGATCCGCTCCGGCGGCGGGCGCAGCAGGGCCCGCTGCGCCGCCTCGGCCACCGTCCGGACCTGGAACAGCTCCCGCTCGCGGGCCGCCACCAGGACGACACTGGCGGCGCTGGCCAGGGTCGAGGCCAGGACGGTGACCGGCACGCTGATCCGGACCGAGAGCGGCAGCTGCGCGTTGGCCGACTCCAGCAGCCCGACGGTGAGCAGCGCCACCGCACCGACCAGCAGCGGCACCCGGGCCCGCCGGGTGGTCGCGCCGGCCAGCACCGGGGCCACCGCGAGCAGTGGGGCCAGGGTGGTTCCGGGCCCGATCGCCAGTGCGGCCACGACGGCGGCGACCAGCAGCAGGAGCGCGCCGTAGAGCAGCAGCCGGGTCCGCCTCGGCAGGTGCAGCGGCGGCACCCCGTCCGGGCCGTCGGCGGTCACGCGTCCTCCAGTGGTGCCGGTCGGTCGCTCCGGCGGGTCGATCCCGGGGGTGGTCCGGCCGGTCGGTCGGTGTGCAGGTCGGTCGGGGCGGGTCGGGTCCGGCCGGGTCGGGTCCGGCCGCACCCCGGTCCGCCGGCCGCCCGGCGTACGGTCGGAGGCCCCCGGCGGAACGAGGGCCTCCGGTCCACTGTCCCTGCCCGGCCCCGGGTCAGCACCTCGGCCGCGGGTCGCGCGCCGGCGCGCACTACGCTGGGCCGGGAGATGAGACGCAAGAGCCGCCGACCGGCCTCCCCCCTTCCGCAGCGCCACGGCGTGGACCCGGTGCACCTCCGGCTGCCGCTCGAAGGCCCCTGGCCGACGGTGCGGGACCACCTGGTGGACCGGCTGCCCGCCGTCCCGGCCGAGCGGATCGACGCGGCCCTGCGGGACGGCGAGATCGTCGGCGAGCACGGCCCCGTCGCCCCGGCGGAGCCGTTCCGCCCCGGCGCCCACCTCTGGTTCCACCGGGACCGGCCCGAGGAGGTGCCCGTCCCCTTCGAGCTGGTCGTGCTGCACCGCGACGAGCACCTGGTGGTCGTCGACAAACCGCACTTCCTGGCCACCACCCCGCGCGGCCGGCACGTGGCCGAGACGGCGCTGTCCCGGCTGCGGCACAGCCTCGACCTGCCCGCGCTCAGCCCCGCCCACCGCCTGGACCGGCTCACCGCGGGCCTGGCCATGTTCGTCGTCCGCCCGGAGGACCGCGGCGCCTACCAGACGCTGTTCCGGGACCGCCTGGTGCGCAAGGAGTACCGGGCGATCGCCGCGTACGACCCGGAGCTGAGCCTTCCGCGCACCGTGCGCAGCCACATCGTCAAGGAGCGCGGGGTGATCGCCGCACGGGAGATCGACGCCCCGCCGAACAGCGAGAGCCGGATCGACCTGCTGGAGCGCCGCGACGGCCTGGCCCGCTACCGGCTGCGGCCGCTGAGCGGGCGCACCCACCAGCTGCGGCTGCACATGTGCGGCCTCGGACTGCCGATCCTCGGCGACCCGGTCTATCCGGTGGTGCTGTCCGAGCCGGCCCCGGACGACTTCCGCGGCCCGCTGCAGCTGCTCGCCTCGACCGTCGAGTTCACCGACCCGCTGACCGGCCGCGAGCGCCGTTTCGAGTCCCGCCGCACGCTGGCCGCCTGGACCGACCCCCAGGGCTGGGCCGACGGTGCCGCGACCGGGTCCCAGGACGTTCACAGCCCCTGAGGGGCGGTCCGCGCGGAGCGGGCCGCGGTCAGGCCAGCAGCGTCCGGGCCACGTGGTCGGTGTCCAGGTACTCGCGGACGGCGGTGATCAGGCCGTCCGTCACGGTGAACACCCCCAGGCAGCGGTTCTCGTACGCGGCGCCGTTGGCGGCCGTGCCGACGGTGGTCCACTCGGCCACCGCCTGCGGGCCGTCGGCGAGGACGTGGGTGAGGGTGATGACCGGCAGGCCGTCGGCGGCGAACAGGGCACCGACCCGGCCGAGGAAGTCCCCGAAGATCTCCTGCTTGCCGTGCCAGGTGCGGGAGAGCGGGAGGCCGCCCGGGTAGCTCCAGGTGGCGTCCTCGGCGAACAGGGCGATCGCGGCCTCGCGGTCGCCCGCCGCGAGGAGGGTGACGTAGTCGGTGACGACGGTGCGGGCGTCGGGGTGCTGCACGGTGGGCTCCTGCGGTTCGTCCGGGCGGGGCCGTCCCGCTCGTGGCACCAGACAACCGCCGGGGCGGCCCGCCGGGCCAACAACCGCGGCGGCGGCCCGACAACCGTCCGTTGTCCATAAAGGCGGGGCGGCCGCCCGGGCAGGTGGGGAGGCCGTTCAGGCGGGTGGGGCGGTCCCCGGGGGCAGCTCCAGCTCGAACCAGACCACCTTGCCGTCCTTGGTCCGGCGGCTGCCCCAGCGGTGCGCGAGCTCGTTGACCAGGTGGATGCCCCGGCCGCCCTCGTCCTCGCTGCGGGCACGGCGGATCCGCGGCACCTCGGACTCCTGGTCGGCGACCTCGACGGTGAGCACCCGGTTGCAGTACAGCCGCAGCTGGGTGGGCGATCCGGCGTGCACCAGGGCGTTGGTGATCAGCTCGCTGGTGAGCAGTTCGGCCCAGTCGGCGAGCGCGTCGAGCCCCCAGGCGGTCAGCGTCTCGCGGGTGAAGCGGCGCGAGTGGGCGACCATGGCGTGGTCCCCGGTGAGCGGGAGGGTGGCGATCCGGTCGGCTCCCCGCGGGCGGACCTGCGCCATGATGACGGCGATGTCGTCCTCGCCGGTGGTCTCGGTGAGCCGGCTCAGGACGGCCTCGCAGGTCTGCTCCAGCGAGTCGCGCCGGTCGGCGACGGTCCGGCAGAGCAGCTCCAGCCCCTCGTCCAGGTCCTGGCCCCGGCGCTCGACCAGGCCGTCCGTGTAGAGCGTGAGGATGCCCTCCTCGGGGAGGGTGAACTCGGCGTTCTCGAAGGCGACTCCGCCCACCCCGAGCGGAATGCCGGACGGCAGCTCGACCAGGTGCGCCCGCCCCTCGGTGTCGGCGACCACGGGCGGCAGGTGCCCGGCGCTGGCCGCGGTGCAGTGGCGGTCCACCGGGTCGTACACCACGCAGACGCAGGTGGCGAACTGGCCCTCGCCGACCGTCGCGGTCGCCTCGTCCAGCCGGTACAGCACCCGCGCCGGGTCCAGGTCCAGGGTGATCAACGTCCTTGCCACCGTGCGGAGCTGGCCCATCGTGGCGGCGGCCCGGATGCCGTGGCCCATCACGTCGCCGACGATCAGCGCGACCCGCCCGGAGGACAGCGGCACCACGTCGAACCAGTCGCCGCCGACCTCGCTGACCACGCTGCTCGGCAGGTAGCGGTAGGCGAGGTCCAGCCCGAGGGTGCGGTGCACCTCCTGCGGCAGCAGACTGCGCTGGAGGGTGAGCGCGGTGTCCCGCTCGCGGCGGTAGAGCCGGGCGTTGTCGATCGCCAGCGCGGTGCGGGCGGCCAGTTCCTCGGCCAGCGAGCGGTCCTCCGGGCCGAACGGTGCCGGGTTGCGGGTGCGGACGAACTCCGCGCCGCCCAGCACGTTTCCGCGCGCCACCAGCGGCACCATCAGGTACGAGTGCACCCCGGCGTCCAGGCTCGGCTGCACCCGGTCGGGCGAGGCGACGATCCGGCGCAGCTCCTCCTCGGTCACCTCGGCGACCAGGATCGAGCGCCGGGTGCGCAGGCTCTGCGCGTACAGGCCGGCCGACTGCGAGGTCTCGCCCACCTCGTCGGCGGCCTCGTGCATGGCGCCGTCCGAGCCGGTGTCGCCGACGGCGACCGCCCGCATCAGCACCGGTCCCTCCGCCGGGACGGCCCCGGGCTCCTCGCCGCTGAGCACCGCCTCGCGCAGGTCCACGGTGACGAAGTCGGCGAAGCGCGGGATCACCACCTCCACCAACTCCCGGGCCGTGCGGTACAGATCGAGCGTGGTGCCGATCCGGTTGCTGGCCTCGTTCAGCAGCGACAGCCGCTGCTGGGCGGCCCACGCCTCGTCCAGCGCCCGCTGCCGGGCGGCGGCCGCGTCGCGCTCGCGGGTGAACAGCAGCGCGTTGTCGATCGAGACGGCCGCCCGCAGCGCCAACTCCCCGGCCAGCGCCACGTCGGCCTCCTCGTAGGGGCGCTCGACCAGGGTGCGGTAGAAGCCCGCCACGCCGACCGGCGTGCCGCGCGCGATCAGCGGTACCGCCATGAACGACTGCACGTTCTGCTCCCGGACGGCGGCCCGGCGCACCGGGTCCTCGGCGAACCAGGCCATGCCCTCCTCGTCCATCCGCGGCACCAGCACCGGCTTGCGGTGCGCCAGGCACCACGCGTACGGCGAACCGGGCAGGAAGCGGTGCAGGTTGCCGGTGCGGTCGATCGGGGACAGGGTCGAGCCGCGCACCGAGTGGAAGGCCATCCGCCGCAGCAGCGCCGAACCGTCCACCGGGGCGGTCGCCTCGCGCTCGCCGCGGACCAGTTCCTCCAGCACCTCCACCACCACCGTGTCGGCCAGCCTCGGCGTCGCGACCTCGGCCAGCTCCTGGGCGGTCTGGGCGAGATCGAGCGTGGTGCCGATCCGGGTGGAGGCCACGTTGACCAGCGCCAGGCGCTCCTGCGCGGCCTTGGCCTCGCGCAGCGCCTGCTGCCTTGCCAGCACCGTCCGGTGCTGGCGCAGATACAGCCGGGCGTTGTCGATCGCGACGGCGGCGCGCGAGGCCAGCTCGTCGCCGAGCGTGATGTCGGCCGCCGCGAAGGACTCCCGCGAGCCGCGCCGCGAGTACACCACCATGCCGAGCGTCGTGCCGCGCGCCACCAGGGGGGTGATCCGCACCGAGCGCGGGCGGTCGCCGAAGAAGGCCTGGCGGCGGCTCTCGTTGAGGCGCTCGCTCAGCGCCGGCAGCTCCCAGGACGGCACCACCACCGTGCGCCCGCCGGTCAGCGCCCGGGCGTACGGGGAGTCCGGCGGCAGCTCGTACACGGCGTCCAGCGGCAGCGCCTCGGCCGGGTACTGGTGGTCGGCGGAGGCGATCGCCAGGCGCCGTACCAGCAAGGGGGCGTCCGGCGGGGACGGTTCGACGCTCCGGCCGGCCACCAGTTCCTCCAGCCCGAACACCGCGCTGATGTCGGCGACCCTGGGCACCATCGCGTCGACCAGTTCCCGGGCGGTCTGCCGCAGGTCCAGCGTGGTGCCGATCGAGGCGGTCGCGTCGACCAGCAGGGACAGCCGCTCCTGGGCGCGGGCCGCCCGGGCGTCGGCGTGGAACCGCTCGGTGATGTCGATGACGGTCGCGCACACCCCGAGCACCCGGCCGCCGCGGTCCCTCAGCCGGAAGTAGGAGGCCGACCAGGCGTGGTCGTGGCTCGGGTCGCCCGGGTTGCGGCCGTGCGCGAGGTCGTCCATCACCGGCTCGCCGCTCTCCAGCACCCGGCGCATCACCGCCTCGGACTCGGGGCCGTTGATCCTGGGCAGCACCTCGGTGAGCCGTCGGCCCAGCGGGCCTTCGACGCTCAGGCCGTTGGCGTCCGCCAGTGCCTCGTTCAGCCGGACGAAGCGCAGGTCGGTGTCGAACACCGCCATGCCCACCGGGGACTGGGTGAAGAACCCGTCGAGGAGGGCCAGGTCGGCCTGGAGCCGGTGCAGCGTGGTCACCTCGGAGGCGACCGCCAGCACCATCGGGGCGCCGCCGGGGCCGAGGATCGGATGGGTGCGGAACTCCAGGTCCACCAGGTGCCCGTCCCGGTGCCGGACCGGGAAGACCCCGGACCAGGGCCGGCCCGCCAGGATCTGCCGGAACAGCTGGAGCACCTCCGGCCGGTGCTCGTCGGAGGTCAGCAGGGTCGCCGCCCGGGCACCCACCGCCTCCTGCGCCGGGTGTCCGAGCAGTGCCTCCGCGTCACTGCTCCAGTGCAGGATGCGTCCGTCGGCGTCGATCAGCGCAGTGGCGATCGGCACCATCAGCAGGGCGTCCTGCCGAGGCTGCCCCGCGCGCTGCGCGTAGTGGTCCACCATGGCCAGAGAACCGTCCCAGAAACCGTCCGGAGATCGTTCCCACCAGCAACTGCCATCTTCGCACGCGCTCCCGGGCGGCCGCTCACCGTGGCAGCGGGCGCTCGGGACGTCCTCCCGGGCCGACGTCGGGTGCGTCACCGCAGGGCCGTGGGCCGGCGGCCGGCCGTGCGGCGTCGGTCTCCGCGCCCGAGCGGGCTTCGGTGGCGCGGGCGGCGAGGGCGAGCAGCGCGCCGGCCAGGCAGAGGGCGGCCGCGACCAGGACGGCCCGGTCGGCGCCCGCCGCCAGGGCGCGGGCCGCCGCCCCGGGGCCGGGCGAGTCGGGCCGGGCGGATCCGGCGACGGCGACCGTGACCGCCACGCCGAGGGCCGAACCCAGGTAGCGGGAGGTGTTGTTGGCGCCGGAGCCCATCGCCGCCCGGTGCGCCGGGACGCTGCCGATCGCCAGCCGGGCCAGGGCCGCGTTGAGCACGCCACTGCCGACGCCCGCGACCGCGAGTCCCGGCACCAGCCGCAGCCAGGACGAGCCGGGCGCGAGCCCGTACAGTCCCAGCTCGCCCGCGCCGCAGACCAGCAGGCCGAGGGAGACCTGGGTGGTGGCGGACAGCCGGGCGGCCAGGCGGCGGGCCTGGAGCGCGGAGACCACCGACAGGCCCGACCACAGGGCCGGCACGCCGGCCGCGGCCGGACCGGACAGGCCGAGCACGCCCTGGAGCAGGGTGGGCAGGTAGCTCATGAAGCCGACCAGCGACAGCCCGGTGAACAGCGCCCCGCCGGTGGCCGCGACGAAGCCGGGCTCGCGGAACAGGGCGAGGTCCAGCATCGGCTCCCGGGTCCTCGCCTCGACCACCGCGAACGCCGCCAGCAGCAGCACCCCGCCGGTCAGCAGTGCCACCGCGGTGGGCCGCCCCCAGCCGTCGCGGCCCTCGGCCAGCCCGGCGATCAGGCAGGAGGTGCCGGCGGCGAGGGTGAGCACCCCGTACGGGTCGAGCGCTCGCGGCCGCTCGGCCCGCGACTCGGTGAGGACGGCGACGGCGAAGCCGGCCACCACGGCCGAGCCCGCCGCGATGCCGCCGCCGACCGCGCGCCACCCGGCCCACTGCTGGACCAGCGCGCCGTACACCGGCCCGACCGCGATGCCGAGGCCGACCGCCGCGCCCCAGACGCCGAGTGCCCGGATCCGGTCGGGCCCGGGCGGGTGGGCGTGGCCGATCAGGCCGAGCGCGGGTGCCAGGACGGCCGCCGAGGCGACGCCGAGGAGCACCCGGGAGGCCAGGTAGACGGCGCCGCCGGGGGCGAGTGCGGCCAGTGCCTCGGCGGCCGTGAACAGCAGCATGCCGAAGGTGAAGACCCGCTTGCGGCCGTGGTCGTCGGCGGCGCTTCCGGCGGTGAGCAGCAGCGCGGAGATGCCGACCAGGGTGCCGGTGAGGATCCAGGTGCGGCCGGCGGCGCCCAGGTGGGCGGCCTGGGCGGTGGCGGCGAGCGAGGCGGTGGGGGCGGTGTACGCGACGGTGGTCAGGGCGGTCGCCGCCGCGGTGGTCGCCAGCGTGGCGGCGGGTCGGAGGCGCGGGCCCGGGGCGGTGGGTGAGGCGGGTGAGGAGCCAGGTGGTGCGGGGGACATGGGTGTTCCCTCCGGGGGCCGGACCCGTTGGTCTGGTGAATGAACCTTCTTCTCGGGCGGCACGCTACCACCGTCAGTCTGTTCATTGAACCCTCAATGGGGGTGGACTAGGCTGACGTCCATGGCCCTGGGAACCGACTACGAGCTGCAGGAGTGCGCACTGGCCCGCGCCCTGGAGGTGGTCGGCGAGCGCTGGAGCCTGCTGATCGTGCGCGACGCGTTCTACGGGGTGCAGCGTTTCAACGACTTCCTCGCCCACCTCGGCATCCCGCGCGCCGTCCTCACCTCGCGCCTCAACGCCCTGGTCGCGGCCGGGGTGCTGCGCAAGGAGCCGTACCAGCGGGCGCCGCTGCGCCACGGCTACCTGCTCACCGGGACCGGCCTCGAACTCTGGGGCCCGCTCTACCAGCTGAGCCGCTGGGGCGGGCGGCACGCCACCGACGGCGGCTCGTACCACCTCTTCGCGCACGCCGACTGCGGCACCGACCTCGACCTGGTCGGCGTCTGTCCCGCCTGCGGCGGCGGGCCCGTCCCGCCGACCGCGGTCGTCATGCGCCCCAACCCCGCCCGCGCCGGCTCCCACCGGGAGGACCCGGTTTCCCGCGCCCTGGTCCGCCCCCACCCGCTGCTCGAACCGATCGCCTCGGCGGCGCCCCCGACTGGCTGACCCGCCGGCCCGAACACCGACGGGCCCGAACACCGACGGGCCCGAACACCGACGGGGCCGCCGGCGTCGCGCCGACGGCCCCGCCCGGGCCGCTGTCACCCGGGAGCGGCGACCGGGGACAGCCCTCAGGGGGTGAAGCGCACCTCCGGGTTGGCGGCGCTCGGCCCGTCGAGCAGCGGCTGCGGGACGCCCTTCAGCTGGAGGTCGAAGAAGGCCCCGACGTACTGCCGGGTGAGCGCGAGGGCGCGCCCGCTCCCGAGGGTGGTGTACGGGCCCTTGGGGAGGCCGAGCCCCTCGATGAAGACCGGGAGGTCGGTGAAGCTGCCGTGGTCGGAGCCGTCGACGGTCAGCAGGCGCTTCCAACCGTCCAGCCGGGCCCAGCTCGTGACCCAGGACGGGTCCTCGGTGCCGTCGGACAGCGGGTGGCCGATCATCATGAACGGCTTGCCGCCGAGGCCGGACTCGGGCACCAGGTAGTGCATGGTGCCGTCCATGTTCACCCCGGCCCGGATCCGGTCGTCGGTGAGCAGGGCGGGGACGGTGGAGGCGCCACCGGCGGAGTGCCCGGCCATGCCGATCCGGTCGCGGTCGATCAGCCGGGCGTAGCGCCAGGCCGGGTGCGGGCGGTCGGTCAGCCGGTCGATGACGAAGGAGACGTCCTTCGCCCGGCCCGCCTCCAGGCGTGCCGCGGCTTCGTCGCCGACGACGGTGCCGCACGCCGCGCAGGGGAGCGTCCGCCCGTCGGGGAAGGTGGTGCCGGTGTTCTCGTAGGTGTGGTCGATCACCGCGACGACGTAGCCGTGACTGGTCAGGTCCTCGGCGAGGCCGCTGAGCGTGGCGCGCGGCATGGTGAAGCCGGGCGACAGGACCACCAGCGGGTAGTGGCCGCCCTGCGGGCGCGCCCCGGACTCCGACCACGTCCGGGCTCCGGACACCGCCTCGGTCGGGATGGTGTTGCCCGCCACCTTTCCGTCCAGCAGTGCCCGGGCGGCCGCGGGCGTCATGTACGGGGCGGGGGTGCCCGTCCCGGCGTGCGCGGGGTAGTACATCGAGACCATCAGCTGACGCGGACCGGAGGCGGGCACCCACGGGTCCGGACGGTTCCGGTCCACCAGGTGCAGGACCTCCTGCCCGACCGCGTACGGCCCGGTCGGGCGGGGGAGTTCGATCCGGGCGGCGGCCCGGTCGGCCGGGCCGGCGGCAGTGAAGACGGCAGTGTCGGCGGCCGCGGTGCCGGAGTTGACGGGCGGCGCGGCCAGGGCCGGCGCGGCGGCGGCGACGGACAGCGATAGTGCGAGCAGCAGGGCCGCCGCGGCGGCGGTCGTACGAAGTCGGCTCATGCCAGCGACGGTAGGTCGTGGGCAAGGGAACTGACGTCCACTCAGCGGCGTACTGATCCCTTCCGGGAAGGGCTGCCGGCGCCCCTTAGGGGTGGGCGCCGGAAGGGCGGGCGGGTGCCCGCCCGACGGCGGTCGACCGACGGGGGTCAACCGGCGGCGGCCGCCCGGAGGTCCTCCAGGAAGTCCGCGGCCGCACGGGCGTTGGGCACCGCGAGGGCCAGCGGGAGACCGGCCGAGTGGGTCCGGATCTCCAACTCGCCGAGACCGGACGCCCGGGCCGAGCGCACCTCCGCCCACCGGTGGGCCTCCGTCGCGGCGAGCGGGTGCGGCGGCCGGTGGACCAGCCCGCCGGCCGTCACCGTCAGCCGCCCCCGGACGAAGCGCACGCTCCCCTCGGTGCGCAGCGTCTCGTGCAGCGCGGCCCGGAACCCGGGGGAGAGGCGCTCCTCCAACTCCCGGAACAACGCGCCCAGGCCGCGCAGGTACGCCAGCTCCAGCGGCTCGTCCGCGCCCGCCGGCCATATTCGCCCGTGCTCGGGCACCCCGCGCGGCCCGCCCGGGGAGTACTCGGTGGCCTCCACGGCGCCCCAGGGCAGCGACCTCTCCCCGCCCTCGGCCGGGACCAGCACCAGCCCGCCCTCGTGGACCCGGACGGAGCGCAGCCCGGGCGCGGGGCGCAGCCGCTCGTACCCGCTCACCGCCACCACCGCGGCGGCGGCCAGCACGGGTGAGGGCCACCACCCGCCGAGTGCCACGCAGACCGCCACGGAGACGACCACCCCGCAGGAGTGCAGCCACACCCGGGCCGGCCAGGACAGCGGCCGGCACCTCCGGTGCACCCGCACCACCGGGCCGAGCCGACCGGCACCACCGCTCGTCCCGGTGGTGGTGCGGGAAGCGCCGGTCGCACCGGCCGAACCGGATGCGCCGGCCGACCGCACGCGCGTCGGCGACCACGTCACCGCCATGGCGACCCCCTCTCACTCGGCGGAATCCCCCGTCGGAACCGCGACCGCCGGATCCCAGCATCAACCGCTCGTCGCCGCTGGCGACAGTGCCAATCGGCACCTTTTGGCCCGAATCGGCCCCGCCATCATCGCGCCCCGGCCGGGGCCGCCCACCGGCGGGGGTGCGAACGGGGCGGGCCCGCCCTCACCCCGCCGTCGCGAACCCGTTCTGCAGCCCGCGCAGCAGCGCCGTCCCCGCCGGATCGGCCGACCGGCGGGTGTTGACCAGCACCACCACGCCCACCTGCTTCTCCGGGTCGAAGGCGACGAAGGAACGGAAGCCGCCCGTGCCCCCGTTGTGCCAGATCTGGAGGTGCCCGCCCTGCTGGGCGCGCAGCCGGTGCCCGAGCCAGCCCAGGTGCGTCCAGGCGAACGGGTTGACCCGGTGGCGGGTCTCCCGGGTGAGGGCGATCGCCGGCGACAACGGCGCGTCCGGCTCGCGCGCGGCGGCCAGTTGGGCCCGCAGGAACACCGCCAGGTCGGCGGCGGTCGAGCGGAGCCCGCCCATGCCGGGCACGGCCGCGAAGGTCCAGGGCGGCACCGGCCGGCCGCCCGGCGTGTGACCGTGCGCCAGGCGCGCGGACCGTTCCCCGTCCGGCCGCAGACCGGTGTCCGTCAGGCCCAGCGGCGCACCGACCTCGCGCGCCACCAACTCCTCGTACCCGAGGCCGGACCGCTGCGCGAGGGCCAGGCCGAGCAGGCCCGCGCCGAGGTTGGAGTAGCGGAATCCACGCCCGGGCGCGGACCGCAGTCGCGTCCGCGCGAGCCCGTCGAGCACCCGCTCGGCGGTGCAACCGGCGTACGGATCGGGCATGTTGGGGGACAGCAGCGACTGCAGCGCCATGCCCCGGGGCAGTCGGGGGAGCCCCGAGGTGTGGGTGGCGAGGTGCCGCAGGGTGATCGGTTCCCGGCCCTTGGCCGGGACGACGGCACGACCGCCCGAGGGCCCGGTGAGCACCTCGGCGAGCGGGTCGTCCAGCCGGACCGCACCGTCGAGGGCCAGCCGCGCGAGCACGAGCGAGGTGAACACCTTGGTGACGGAACCTATCTCGAACAGGGTGCGGGGCCCGGGCACGCCACCACCCGGACCGGTCCGCCCGGCGCCGCGGATCTCCACGTCACCGCGGGCCAGCCCGGCGACCACCGCGCCGACGTGGCGGCTCGCGAGCCGGTCGGCCGTCTGCTGCACGAGGCAGGCGAGTTCGTTCATGGTCGCGAGCCTAGACACCCTCACCGGCCGGATCGTCCGCCCGGAAAACGATATCGACCCCCGCCGGTGCTCCCGCAGGCGTACGTCCGCCGGTGCTCCCGCAGGCGTACGCCCGGCAGTGGCCCGCACGCCGGCGACGTCCTCGACCCGCCGCGCCGCTCAGTCCTCCAGCGCCTCCCGCAGCCGGCCCGCGACCTCCGCCGCCCCCGCCTCGTCCGGATACCGCCGCCGCGGCCAGAAGAACCCGCGCAGCCCGTCCTTCGGATTGCGCGGCACCACGTGGACGTGCAGGTGCGGCACCGACTGGCTGATCCGGTTGTTCGCCGCGACGAAGCTGCCCGCCGCGCCCAGCCCGCGCTCGACGGCCGTCGCCACCCGCTGCACCCGCAGGAAGAACGGTCCCACCTCCGCGCCCGGCAGGTCGGCCAGGGTCGGGTGGTGGGCGCGCGGCACGACCAGCACATGCCCGGGGAACAGCGGCCGGCGGTCCAGGAAGGCCACCGCGGCCTCGTCGTCCAGCACGCGGTGCGCCGGCTCCTCGCCCGCCACCACCGCACAGAAGACGCAGTCCATCCGTCCATTCAATCCACCGGCGGCCGTCCCGGCACTCCCGCCGATCCCCGCGGATCCGGCTTCACCCGTCCGGCTCCCGCCCGGGTGCGGCCGCCCCGGCGCCGGGCGCACGGTGGCGCCGGGGGCAGGACGGCGGGCGCATCGAGCGTTCCGCGAGGAGGCCCCGCGAGGAGGTGGCCCGGATGTCGGGCAAGTTCGAGGTCTATCAGGACGCCGGCGGCAAGTACCGGTTCCGGCTCAAGGCGGGCAACGGCGAGATCGTCGCCACCGGCCAGGGCTACGCCAGCAAGGACGCCGCCCACAAGGGCGTCGAGGCGGTCCGGCGGGCCGCCGACGGTGCGGCCGTGGAGGACCTTCCCAGGGCGGCCTGAGCGCGCGCCGCCCGGCGATCCGGTCCGCCCCCGGACCGGTCGCCGGGCGTCCCGCGCGGAGCGGGGTCCGTACGGAGCGGGGTCCGCGCGGCCCCGGCACCTCACTCGCATCACTCGTACCGGTACAGCAGCGCCTCCCGCTCGTACTGCTCGATCATCTCCACGGTCAGCGACTCGTCCCGCAGGTGCGAGAGCGTGACCTCCGCCGAACTCGGCTGCGCGTCCTTGGCGAGCCAGTTCTCCGGCTTCCACGCCGAGGAGCGCAGGAAGGCCTTCGGGCAGTGCCCGTACACCTCCTCGACGGCGACCACGATCGCGCTGCGCGGCGGCTTGCCGACGGCGGTCAGCTGCCGCAGCAGCTCCGGGTCGGTCGAGACGCAGGCCCGCCCGTTGACCCGCAGCGTGGCGTCCCGGCCCGGGACGACGAAGAGCAGCCCGACCCGGCCGGTCTCCAGGATGTTGTGCAGGGTGTCCAAGCGCTTGTTGCCGGTGGCGTCCGGAATGGCCAGGGTGTACGGGTCGAGCACCGAGACCAGCCCGGCCGGCCCGCCGCGCGGGGAGACGTCGCAGCGTCCGGCGGCGTCGGTGCTGGCCACGAACACCAGCGGGGAGCAGGCGATCAGGCGCTGGGCGACCTCGTGCAGGCGGTCGACCTGCTTGCGGCGGGCCTGGTCGCCGGGCTGCTCGTAGATCTCCCGCAGCTGGGCGGGATCGCTGAGCGCGCCCGCGTGGAGGGCGTCGAACAGGCCGCCCGGCCGGTCCGGCGCGGAGGTTGACGAAACGGCAGATTCCGGTGTGGTCGTCATACCGGGAATGTAGCCGAGGCCGCTCGGCGCACCCCGCCCCCCGCACTGCCGCGGCCCTCCGTGAAATTCCGCCCCCACCCCTCCCCACCAGCGGTTCCACGCTCATAATGGGGGCCAGGGAGCACTGGGACAAGGCCCGCCGGGCAGCCGGAGGTGGTGGTCGTGATCGTCAGAATCTGGGCCGGGCAGGTCCTCGCCGATCGACTCGATGAGTTCTGCGCGCACCTGGCCGCCCAGGTGATCCCGGAACTCGGGCGGACCGAGGGCTGCCTCGGCGGCGAGCTGCTGCGCTCGGTGTCCGAGGACCGGCACCGGGTGCTGGTGCTGAGCCGCTGGCGCGACGAGGAGGCCCTGCGCGGGTACGCGGGGCCGATGTGGCGGATCCGGCCGGTCTGGTCGGAGGGTGAGCTGAGCTACCTCGCCCACCCGCCGGAGGTCACCCACTTCTTGCAGATTGCCGCACCGGCCACGCTCTGAACCGGGCTCTCACACCGACAGCGGCACCGAATGGATCTCGTCCGCCGGGTGCCCGGAGCGGTCGTGGACCCGCTGCACGGCCTCCTTGGACGGTGCGTCGGAGAGGCAGTACACCGTGCCCGATTCCGGGTCCGCCCAGGCCTGCTGGAAGTGGACGCCCTCCTCGCCCTGGATCGCCAGGTCGGCCGCGTGTGCCTGCTTGAGCTGCTCGGCCGTGATTCCGGCCATCCCGTGGTGGACGTCCATGAACTTCGCCATCGCCCTCGCCTCCGTAGCTTCGATGTGTCATCGGCAGGGCCCCGACTACCAGCCTCGCCCCCGCCGTCCGCCTGCGCCACCAGACCGCCGGGCCCGCGCCCGCGGACCGGATCGCGCGAGCCGCGGACGGCACCCCGCCGCGCATTCCCCGCACGCCCGTGAAACAGACCACAGGCACGGGGCCTCCCTGCCGTTGCGCCGACCGTGGCACAATGACGGCATCAAGCAGTGACGTTCAGCGCACTCCGGGGTCGGTGAAAATCCGAACCGGCGGTTACAGTCCGCGACCCGTCCGCAGCCAGCGGCCGGTTGACCAGGTGAAATTCCTGGACCGACGGTTAAAGTCCGGATGGGAGGCGTGCGCGGGCGGACGAAGAGCAGTACCCGTGGGTCCAGTGGCGGAGAACCGTCCTCCGGGCCCCGGTCAGGTGAACGACGGGAGCGGTGTCTCCCGTGCCGGGCGAGCGATCTCCCGGCGGCCTCGGCATCCCCGGCGACGGGTGGTGTCCCCGGTCCGTACGCCGGTGCCCGTCCGTGTCATCTCCCATGCCGCCCCGGAGTCCGCGCCCCAAGCGCGAGGAGAACCCGGGTGTTCACCGGCATCATCGAAGAGCTCGGCGAGGTCGTGTCGATCCAGGAGATCGGCGACTCCTCGCGGATCCGCCTGCGCGGCCCGGTGGTCTGTACGGGTGCCCGGCACGGCGACTCCATCGCGGTCAACGGCGTGTGCCTGACCGTCGTCGACGGCCCGGCGGAACTGGCCGCCGGAACCGGTGAGTTCAGCGCCGACGTGATGGCCGAGACGCTGCACCGCTCCAGCCTCGGCGAACTGGCGCCCGGCTCCCGGGTCAACCTGGAGCGCGCCATGGCGCTCGGCGACCGGCTGGGCGGTCACCTCGTCCAGGGCCATGTCGACGCCACCGGGCGGCTGTTGAGCCGCGAGCCCGGCGAGCGCGACGCGGCGGGCGACCTGCGCTGGGAGGTGCTGCGGTTCTCGCTGCCCGAGACCGTCTCCCGCTACCTGGTGGAGAAGGGCTCGATCACGGTCGACGGCGTCAGCCTCACCGTGGTGGAGGCCGCGCAGGACAGCTTCACCGTCAGCCTCATCCCGGCCACCCTCGCGCTCACCACGCTCGGCGCCAAGGGCGTCGGGGAGAGCGTCAACCTGGAGGTGGACGTGCTGGCGAAGTACGTCGAGCGGCTCCTGGAGTCCCGCACCCTCCCGAACCTCCCGAACCTGCCGAACCTCTCCAGCCCGTCGGGCCTGTCCGACCCGTCCGAGCTGTCGTACCTGTCCAACCCGTCCGGCCGGCCGGTCGACGGAACCCCGGGGGAGTCCAAGTGAGCTGGCTCAGCGGCGAGGCGTTCACCGTCCTCGGCGAACACGTCAAGTGGGCCGACATGTTCGGCAACATCCTCGGCCTCGGCGGGCTCGCGCTCGGCTGGCGCCGCTCGGTCTGGAGCTGGCCGGTCCAGCTGCTGTCCGGCGCGGTGCTGATCGCGGCCTACTTCGGCGGCCACGTCCCCGGCCTGATCGGCAAGCAGCTGATCGTGATCGCCACCGCCGCCTGGGGCTGGGCGCAGTGGCGGCGGGGCCGCCGCGACAGCGGCACGATCGCCGTACGGTTCGCGAGTCGGCCCGAGCGGCTCGTGCTGGCGGCGGGCACCGCGGCCGGCACCGTCGCGCTCGCCCTGCTCTTCACGTCCTTCCCCAGCCTGTCCTGGAGCCCCTGGTCGGACGCCTACATCTTCGTCGGCACGCTGGCCGCGATGGTCGCCCAGGCCCGCGGCTGGGTGGAGTTCTGGTTCGCCTGGATCGCGGTCGACGCGGTCGGCGTGCCGTTCGCCTTCAACAGCGGCTACTCCTTCTCCGGCCTCACCTACTCCGTCTACTTCGTCCTGGTGCTGCTCGGCCTGCGTTCCTGGTGGCTGAGCACCCGTGAGCCGCGCGCCAAGTCCGCCACCGTCCCGCAGGGAGCCACGGTATGACCGAGATGACCGAGAACCAGTCCAGCAGCGGCGCCACCGGGTCCGAGCCCGAACTCGTCCTCGACCCGGTCGAGCGGGCGATCGCCGACATCGCCCTCGGCCGCGCCGTGATCGTGGTCGACGACGAGGACCGCGAGAACGAGGGCGACATCGTCTTCGCCGCGTCCGCCGCGACCCCCGAGCTGATGGCCTTCACCGTCCGCTACAGCTCCGGCGTGATCTGCGCCCCGATGACCGGCGAGGAGCTGGACCGCCTCAAGCTCCCGCCGATGACCCAGGTCAACGAGGACCGCAAGGGCACCGCGTACACCGTCTCGGTGGACGCCCGCGAGGGGGTCGACACCGGCATCTCCGCCGCCGACCGCGCCCGCACCGTACGGCTGCTCTCCTCGTCCGGCACCCAGCCCGGCGACCTCACCCGCCCCGGGCACGTCTTCCCGCTGCGCGCCGTCGAGGGCGGCGTGCTGGTCCGCCCCGGGCACACCGAGGCCGCCGTCGACCTGGCCCGGCTGGCCGGGCTGCCGCCGGCCGGCGCGATCGCCGAGGTGGTCAACGACGACGGCAGCATGGCCCGGCTGCCCGAGCTGGTCGCCTTCGCCCGCGAGCACGGCCTCGCGATCATCTCCATCGAGGACCTGATCGCCTACCGCCGCCGTACCGAGCTGCACGTCGACCGGGCCGCCGTCACCGCCCTGCCCACCGCGTACGGGGAGTTCACCGCCGTCGGCTACAGGGGCACCATCGACGGCGTCGAGCACCTCGCGCTGGTGGCCGGCGGTCTGGACGCGCAGGGCCGGCTGCCGGACGACGAGGACGTCCTGGTGCGGGTCCACTCCGAGTGCCTGACCGGTGACGTCTTCGGATCGCTGCGCTGCGACTGCGGCCCGCAGCTGCAGGCCTCGCTGCAGCGGGTCGCCGCGGCCGGGCGCGGCGTGGTGCTGTACCTGCGCGGCCACGAGGGGCGGGGGATCGGCCTGGCCCACAAGCTGCGCGCGTACGAGCTGCAGGAGCGGGGGCGGGACACCGTCGACGCCAACCTGGACCTCGGCCTGCCCGCCGACGCCCGGGACTACAGCATCGCGGCCCAGATGCTGGTGGACCTCGGCGTCCGCTCGCTCACCCTGCTCACCAACAACCCGCAGAAGCTGACCGCGCTCACCGAGCACGGGCTCAAGGTCAAGGGGCGCGAAGCGGTCGAGATCGCGCCCGGCGAGCACAACCTGCGCTACCTGCGCACCAAGCGCGACCGGATGGGCCACGAGCTGCCCGGCCTCGGTTCCTGACCCCCGGCCCCGGGCCCTGACCACCCGCATCCGCACGACAACCACCCGCACGACAGCCACCCGCACCCGCACGACAGACAGAACGGACGAAGAGACATGAGCGGCCACGGAGCCCCCGAGCTGACCATCGACGGCGCCGCCGACCTCAAGGTCGCCGTCGTCGCCGCCCAGTGGCACGACACGGTGATGAACGGCCTGCTGGACGGCGCCCACCGCGCGCTCAAGGAGCTGGGCGTCGCCGAGCCGACCGTGCTGCGGGTGCCCGGCACCTTCGAGCTGCCGGTCGCCGCCAAGCGCCTCGCCGAGCGCGGCTACGACGCCGTGGTGGCCCTCGGCGTGGTGATCCGCGGTGGTACCCCGCACTTCGACTACGTCTGCCAGGCGGCCACCGTCGGCCTCACCCAGGTCAGCGTCGACACCGGCGTCCCGGTCGGCTTCGGCGTGCTGACCTGCGACAACGAGGAGCAGGCGATCGACCGCGCGGGCCTGCCCGGCTCCGCCGAGGACAAGGGCCACGAGGCCGTCACCGCCGCCGTCGCCACCGCCGCGGTCCTGCGCGCGGCGCTCTGACGACGAACCGCCCGGTCCCGGAGCACGGACGTCCACTGGACTGTCCACGCTCCGGGACCGTTTACCGTCCGTCCGCCCGCACGCCGTAAGGTGGCCCCATCATGGCTTCGAAGACATTCGAGGAGCTCTTCGCCGAGCTCCAGCAGAAGGCCGCCACCGGCGACCCCTCGTCCTCCCGCACCGCGCAGCTCGTCCAGCAGGGCGTCCATGCGATCGGCAAGAAGGTCGTCGAGGAGGCCGCCGAGGTCTGGATGGCCGCCGAGTTCCAGTCGGACGAGCAGACGGCGGAGGAGGTCTCGCAGCTCCTCTACCACGTTCAGGTGATGATGATCGCCCGCGGACTGACGCTCGACGACGTCTACAAGTACCTCTAGACACCCGCTCCCCAGAGCACACCCATCCTCCCAACAGGTAAGGAAGCAACCTCCCATGCTGCGCATCGCCGTCCCCAACAAGGGTTCTCTCTCGGGTCCCGCGGCGGAGATGCTCCATGAGGCCGGCTACCGCCAGCGGAAGGACCCCAAGGAGCTCGTCCTCGTCGACCCGAACAACGAGGTGGAGTTCTTCTTCCTCCGCCCGCGGGACATCGCCGTCTACGTCGGCTCCGGCCGCCTCGACGTCGGCATCACCGGCCGCGACCTGCTGCTGGACTCGCACTCCAACGCGGAGGAGGTGCTCGCCCTCGGCTTCTCCGGGTCGACCTTCCGCTTCGCCCGCCCCGAGGGCGTGGACGTCGAGGACGTCAAGGGCCTGGAGGGCCTGCGGATCGCCACCTCCTACACCGGCCTGGTCGAGCAGCACCTCGCCGACCACGGCGTGAAGGCGACGGTCACCAAGCTGGACGGCGCGGTCGAGACCGCGGTGCAGCTGGGCGTCGCCGACGTGATCGCCGACGTGGTGGAGACCGGCACCAGCCTGCGCAACGCGGGCCTGGAGGTGTTCGGCGAGCCGATCCTGATCTCCGACGCCGTGGTGATCCGGCCCAAGGGCGCGGGCGAGGACACGCGGGTGGAGCAGTTCCTGCGCCGCCTCCAGGGCGTGCTGGTGGCCCGCCGCTACGTGCTGATGGACTACGACATCCGCGCCGAGAACGTCGGTTCCGCCGTCGCGCTCACCCCGGGCCTGGAGTCGCCGACCGTCTCCCCGCTGCACACCGAGGGCTGGGTCGCGGTGCGTTCGATGGTGCTCCGCAAGGAGGCCCAGCAGATCATGGACGACCTGTGGGGCATCGGCGCCCGGGCCATCCTGGTCACCAACATCCACGCCTGCCGCCTCTGACCCGGGGGCCCGCCGCCCTCGAACCGCGTGTCCGGGTGACCTGCCCGCCGGCCCGCGGGTAAAGAACGGTTCAATGGGGGTGGGGACGCCGACCGCGTCCCCGCCCCTCGTGCTGCCGCAACCAGAACCACCCCGGAGACCCCACGTGTCCACGCCGCCCGTCCAGTTCCCCGTCACCTGGGCGCCGCGCCGCACCCGCGCCGTGCTGCTGCCGGTCTGCGTGCTGCTGGTGGCGCTGTTCTCCGCGATGGCCGTGCTGCTCCCGGAGAACTGGCAGCTCAACGACCGGATCATGATGATGGCCAGCGGCGTCCTGTTCGCCGGCGTCGGCCTGATGCTGGCCCGCCCCCGGGTGAGCGCCGACGCGGAGGGCGTGACGGTGGTCAACTTCGTCCGCCGCCGCCGGCTCGCCTGGGCCGAGATCGTCCGGGTCAACTTCCGCCAGGGCGACCCGTGGGCCACCCTCGACCTCGCCGACGGCACCTCGCTCGCCGCGGTCGGCATCCAGTCCGGCGTCGGCAAGGACCGGGCGATCGCGGACGCCCGCGCGCTGCGCGACCTGGTCGAGCAGCACGCCCGGGTCTGAATCCGGACCCGCCCCCACCGGGGGTTCTCCGTTCCCGGCGGGCCGAACAGGCTCCTTACCCCCATCCGGGTATGGTCTACGCTGGTAAAAGTAGGGCAAACTTCGCCCTGCCCGAAATCGAGTGCCCGAACCCGACCAGAGGAGTGACACTCCCCCTCGATGGACGATCCGTCCGGTAGTACCTGCGCCGCCTCGCTTCCCGACCCCGGAAGGCAGGCGGCACTGTGATCACCGCTTGGCTGCTGTTGCTCGCGGCCGTTCTCCTGATCCTCGCCAACGGCCTCTTCGTGGCCGCCGAGTTCGCCTTCGTGACCGTGGAGCGCGGAGAGGTCGACCGGTCCGCCGAGGCGGGCGACGCCAAGTCCCGCCGCGTCGCCGGGGCCCTGCGGCACCTCTCCTTCGAACTCTCCGGCGCCCAGCTCGGCATCACCGTCACCTCGCTGGTGGTCGGCATGCTCGCCGAGCCGGCGCTGTCCACCCTGCTCGCGCCCGTGATGTCCGCCATCGGCGTGCCCGACTCGGCCGCCCGCGGCGTCTCCGTGATCGTCGGCATGGTGCTGGCCACCGTCGTCCAGATGGTGATCGGCGAGCTGGTTCCGAAGAACTGGGCGATCTCCCGCCCGCTCCAGGTGGCCCGCGCGGTCGCCGCCCCGCACATGGCCTTCTCCTTCGCCTGCCGCCCGCTGATCAGCTTCCTGAACGGCGCCGCCGACCGGACCGTCCGCGCCTTCGGCATCGAGCCGCAGGAGGAGCTGGCGCACGCCCGCACCCCGGACGAGCTGGTCTCGCTGGCCCGCCACTCGGCCAGGGCCGGCGCCATAGACGAGGAGTCGGCGACTCTGTTCGTCCGGACCCTGGGCCTGCGCGAGCTGACCGCGGAGTCCGTGATGACCCCGCGCGTCGACGTGGCCGCGCTCCAGCGCGACGCCACCGCCTCCGACGTCATCAACCTGACCCGGGCCACCGGCCTGTCCCGCTTCCCGGTCTACACCGACAGCCTGGACGAGGTCACCGGCACCGTCACGCTCAAGGACGCCCTGGCCGTCCCGGCCGCCCGGCGCGGCCTGGTGCGGGTCGGCGAGCTGGCCTCGCCGCCGCTGCTGGTGCCCGAGACGCTGCCCGCCGAGCGGCTGCTCGACCAGCTGCGCCGCCTCCAGCCGATGGCCATCGTGGTCGACGAGTACGGCGGCACCGCCGGCGTCGTCACCGTCGAGGACATCGTCGAGGAGATCGTCGGCGAGGTGCAGGACGAGCACGACCCGGACGACCACCCCGAGCTGTTCGCGCTGCCGCCGGTCAACGGCCTGCCGGTCTGGGAGGCCGACGGTCGCGCCCGGATCGACCAGCTGGAGCGGATCGGCCTGAACGCCCCCGACGGCCCGTACGAGACCCTGGCCGGTCTGGTCTCCGACCTGCTCGGCAAGCTCCCCGAGGTGGGCGAGCAGACCGAGCTGCCCGGTTGGCGCTTCACCGTGACCGGTGTCGACCGCCACCGCACCACCGAGGTCCGGGTGGAGCGCACCACCGCGCCCGCGCAGTTCGACGAGGACCGGGAGGAGGGCCGATGACCGCCCTGCAACTGGCCGTCGCGCTGCTGCTCCTGCTCGGCAACGCCTTCTTCGTCGGCGCCGAGTTCGCCGTGGTGTCGGTGCGCCGCAGCCAGATCGAACCGCTCGCCGAGGCCGGGCACAAGCGCGCCCGCACCGTGCTGCACGCGCTGTCCAACGTCTCCGCGATGCTGGCCGCCGCCCAGCTCGGCATCACCGTCTGCTCGCTGGGCCTCGGCGCCCTCGCCGAGCCGACCATCGCCTCCCTGCTGGAGGGCCCGTTCCACGCGATCGGCGTCCCGTCCACCCTGATGCACCCGCTCTCGTACGGGATCTCGCTCGCCGTCGTGGTCTTCCTGCACATGGTGATGGGCGAGATGGTGCCGAAGAACATGGCCATGGCCGGCCCGGAGCGGGCCGCACTCTGGCTCGGCCCGCCGCTGGACCGGCTGGCCCGCTGGCTCGCCCCGGTGATCCGGGTGCTGAACGCCCTCGCCAACGGCATCCTCAAGCTGTTCCGGGTGGACGCCAAGGACGAGGTCGAGTCGGTCTTCACCACCGAGCAGCTGATGTACCTGCTGGCGGACTCCCGGGACGCCGGGCTGCTCGACGAGGGCCGCCAGGAGCGCCTGGAGGACGCGCTGGAGCTGGGCCACCGCCCGGTCACCGAGGTGCTGCTCAAGCCCGAGCAGCTGGTCACCGTGGACACCAAGGCGACCGCCGCCGAGGTCGAGGAGCTGGCGCTGCGCACCGGCTTCTCGCGCTTCCCGGTCACCGACGGCGACCCGGCCGGCCACGGCTACCTCGGCTACATCCACCTCAAGGACGTCCTCGACGTGGAGGACGCCTCGGCGCCCGTTCCGGCCCGCCTGTGGCGGCCGATCACGGTGCTGCGCGGCAGCCTCCCGCTGGACGACGCCCTCGGCGCGATGCGCCGGGCCACCTGCCACCTGGCCGCCGTGCTGGACCAGGACGGGCGCACGCTCGGCGTGGTCATGCTGGAGGACGTGCTGGAGGAGCTGGTCGGCGAGGTGCACGACCCGGACCACCGCGCCACGGCCTGACGCCGGCCCGGCAGGTCCGGGCCCCGCTGACGGCGTGTTCGCTCCCGGCGATTTCGCCCAGAGCATGCAGCCGTTCCATGCCGGCCACCCTGGGAGCAGGGTGGTCGGCATGAGACTTCTCCTGCTGGGTGGAACCGAGTTCGTCGGACGGGTCGTCGCCGAAGAGGCGCTGGCCAGGGGATGGGAGGTGACGGCCCTCAACCGCGGCACGCGGCCCGCGCCCGAGGGCGTCCGGACACTGCTGGGCGACCGCACCGCCGAGGGCGGCCTCGCGGCGCTCGGCACCGGGGAGTGGGACGCCGTGGTGGACACCTGGTCCTGGGCCCCCGCGGCGGTGCGCGACAGCGCCCGCCTCCTGAACGGCCGGGTCGGCCACTACGCGTACGTCTCCAGCCGGTCGGTGTACGACTACCCGCTGCGGGCCGGGGCCGGCGAGGCCGCGCCGGTGGTCGCCTCCTCCCCGGACCTCACCGGCGAGGTGCCCTACGCCGAGGCCAAGCGCGGCGCCGAACTGGCGCTGGAGGCGGAGTTCGGCGGTCGGGCGCTGCTGGCCCGGGCCGGGCTGATCCTCGGCCCGCACGAGAACATCGGGCGGCTGCCGTGGTGGCTCAACCGGATCGCCGAGGGCGGCCCGGTGCTCGCCCCGGGGCCGCGCGGGCTGGCCCTGCAGTACATCGACGTCCGCGACCTCGCGGCCTGGACCCTGGACGCCGCGGCGGCCCGCCTCGCCGGCCCGTACAACCTGGTCGGTCCGTCCGGCCACGCCACCATGGGCGAGCTGCTGGAGGCCTGCGTACGGGCCACCGGTTCGGACGCCGAGCTGCGCTGGACGGACCCGGAGCGGATCCTCGCGGCGGGCGTCGAGCCGTGGACCGAGCTGCCGATCTGGCTGGCGCCCGGCGAGCTGTACGACTTCCTGCACACCGGCTCGGTCGAGCGCGCGCTCGGCGCGGGGCTGCGCTGCCGCCCGGTCGCCGAGACCGTGGCGGACACCTGGGCCTGGCTGCGGTCGATCGGCGGCAGCGCGCCGCGGCGGTCCGACCGGGTCACGGTGGGGCTGGACCGGGAGCGGGAGGCGGCGCTCCTCAACGGCTGAACGGGCGGGCGGGCCGGTCCCCGGGCGGGCGGGGGCCGGCTTCCGCCCGCCGCCCGGCTCCGCCCACAGATCGGCTCCGGCCGCCGCCCGCCGGTCAGCTCCGGCCGTCGATCAGCTCCCCGTACGCCTGGACCAGGTCCGGCAGCCGCAGGGTGGCCAGGTCCTCCCGGCCCGGCGGCTCGCGCAGCAGCGACAGCCGCAGGTCCCGGTAGGCGCAGGACTTCTCGTACAGGGTGCGGATGAACCGGCCGTTGCCCAGCTCGTCGATCCAGCCCTCGCGGACCACGTGGGTGCAGATGCTGGCCAGCTCCTCGACGGCGTCCTCGTCCCAGCCGTCGCCGTCCCGGCCGGCCAGCGAGGCGCCGATCGCGGTCAGTTCGCTCGGGCGGTAGCTGGGGAAGTCGACCCGGGTGGTGAAGCGGGAGTTGAGGCCGGGGTTGGTGGCGAGCAGCCGGTTCATGCCCTCGGGGTAGCCGGCCAGGATCACCACCAGCCGGTCGCGGTTGTCCTCGGCACGCTTGAGCAGGACCTGAAGCGCCTCGTCGCCGTACGCGTCGCCCTTGGTGTAGCCGGAGTTGGAGAGGCTGTACGCCTCGTCGATGAAGAGCACGCCGTCCAGTGCGGAGTCGATCAGCTCGTTCGCCTTCACGGCGGTCTGGCCGAGGAACTCGCCCACCAGGTCGGCGCGTTGGGCCTCCACCAGGTGGTCGCCGGAGAGCAGCCCGAGGGCGTGGAAGACCCGGCCGAGGATGCGGGCCACGGTGGTCTTCCCGGTGCCCGAGGGGCCGGAGAAGACGAAGTGGCGCTTCGGCGGCTGGACGGGCAGGTCCTGCTCGGCCCGCAGCCGAGACATCCTCAACTGCGCGGACAGCGCCCGCACCTGGCGCTTGACCGGCTCCAGGCCGACCATCAGCGAGAGTTCGGCCAGGGCCGCGTCCAGCTCCCGTTCGTCGCCGGTGGACCGGGGCTCGGGCACGGCGGCGGTCCGGGGCTGCGCCCGGCCGAGGGCGGGCAGCGGCGGGGGCGCGGCGGAGGCCGGCGGCGCGCCGGAGCCGGAGCGTTCCCCGGCGGCCTGCGCGGCGCCGTCGGCCGCACCGCCGTCCAGCAGGGCGCCGCCGGCGGTCAGGGCGCCGTCCGCCGGGGGCACGTCCACCAGGCCGGCGTCCACCAGCCCGGCGTCCACCGAGGGCCCGCCGCCCGACGGGAAGCCGCCGGACAGGGTGCCGGTCGACACCCCGTCGCCGGAGACGGTCGGCCCGCTCGGCCCGCCCGCGTCCCCGAACTCCTCGCCGTACCCGGGCAGCTCGCCGTACCCGGGCAACCCGGCGAACCCGGCCTCGTCCGGGTACTCGGCGTCGAAGCCGGGGGCGTCCGGCAGGGCGGCGTCGGCCGCTCCCGGGCGCCCGCCGGCCGGCAGTCCGTCCGCGAGTCCGTCCGTGAGCCCGTCCGCGAGCGCGTCCTCGGCCGCGATGGCCGTCAGCCGGGTCGCGGTGTCCATGAACGCCGGGTCCGCCCGGTGCACCGCCCGGTAGAGCGGCAGTGCCGCGGCGCTGCGTCCGGCGCCCTCGTACGCCCGGGCCAGCCAGTACCGCAGCTCCTTGCGCTGGGGCTGTTCGGAGCGGCAGCGGGCCAGCGAGACGGCCAGCGGCGCCTGCGCCTGGGCGCACATGTCGAGGCGCACCCGCGCCATGCCGGCGAACAGCCCGGCCTCGATGCCGAGCAGCGGGTCGTCCAGCAGGCGGTCGGTGTCCCTGATCAGCTGCTCCCAGTCCTTGAGCAGGTAGGAACGGCAGGCGTACAGGAAGCGGGCACAGGGGTCCTCGCCGGGCGCCGGGCACTGTTCCAGCGCCCGGTCCAGCTCGGCCAGGTGGCGGCCGTCCAGCCAGTGCGAGGCGTGCGCCAGCGCGAGGTCGCGGGCGTCCTCCAGTACCGGCTGCACCCACCAGCCCAGCCAGTACCAGGAACTGAGCGGCCGTCGGTGCAGCCGCCGCTGTTCGCCGAACCGCTTCTGGTGGCGGTACATGGCCAGCAGTGCGGCCGAGGTGTCGCTGCGCAGCGCGTGCAGTCCGAGCCAGGCGTCGGCCATTCCCGGGTCCAGCCGGACGGCGGCCCGGAACTCCTCCTCGGCCCGGGTGTACGCACCGGCCGTGTAGGCGTCCATGGCGCGCAGCCAGGCGCGGTCGGCGAGCCGGTCGGGCCCGCCCGCCGTGCTGTCGGAACTGTCCACCGTCGTCACTCACGCCCCCCGCGGTGCGGCCCGGGGCTCGGCCGGCGGGTTGCCTGCGCCTAGCCTGGCCGGTGGTCGTCGACCCCCTTGCGGCGCATCTGCGCCTGCCAGGAATCGTACCGGCGCGGCGCTGATCCGGAAGGGTGCCGAACAGGGTCAAATGCGATCGCGCGAGCGGCCGTTGAGCGGCCGGGCGACGAAACGGGCTGCCGGGGAGCGAGTTTCGGAAGGGGACCGGACGGCGTCCCCGGCTCACGGGGGAACAAGCCGGGGGCGCCGGGTCCGAGGCAACCGGAAGCTTTCGTTCCGGCGGCTGAGGAGAACCTAGATCCTGGCGATGTCGCAGGTCAAGGCGATGGTTGAAGTTTCACCGACGGTGCCCGGGGCGATCCGGCCGGTCACCCCGTCGACCCGCGTCGCGGCGTACGGACGGCTCGGATCGGCGGCGAAATGCGCCGATTCGGCCCGGGCCCAGCCCGCCCAGAACTCGGCCAGTTCCGGACCGTCCCGCTCCTCCCCGCGCCGCCGGGCCGAAGCGGCGTCCAGCTCCATCCAGATCACCCGGGCCAGCCACGGCCGCACCGCCCGCCGGCCCGCGCCGACCCCCTCGACCAGCACCACCGGGGCGGCCGGCACCGCGGCCGTGCCCGCGAAGCGGCGCAGCGTCCAGTCGTACACCCGGTACTCGGCGTCCCGCCCGGCCGCCAGTGGCTCCAGCACCTGCCCGCGCAGCCGTCCGGTCCACCCGAACGGCTCGCGGTGGGTGGCCAGGTCGTCGAGGTGGACCACCGGGGCCCCGCCGAGCGCCGCCGCCAGCCGGCCCGCGAAGGTGGTCTTGCCGGACCCCGCGTGCCCGTCCACCGCGACCAGCCGCACCGGCCCGCAGGAGGGCGGCAGTGCGCGCAGCTCCGCCGCGAGCGCGGCCGGCAGGTCGTCCGGAGCGGGCCGGTGCGGGGGCGGGAAGGGTTCGGATGCAGCCACAACGTCAACCCTACGGTGCCGTAGCCCGCCACTGCGGACAGTTCATCTGTGCAGGTCGTGACGGCAGCGCGGGTTTCGGGCATACTCGCCTTCGCCACGACTGTGAACGGCCGTTCACCGCAACCCGGTGCCGGTCGGTCCGACAAGCCGCACCCCCGCCGGGTCAGCCGACACCTCGGTCCGGCGCCCGATCGAGGAGGCGACCACCGCCATGACCCCCTCCCCTGTGAAAGCCGTGGAGCGCCAGCTGCCGAGCGAGGAGGCCCGCGAGCTGCTGAGCCTCACCCGTGACCTGGTCCAGCGCGAGCTCCAGCCGCGTGCGGCGGAGGACGAGGCCGCCGACCGCTTCCCGCGCGACGTCTTCCGCACCCTCGGCGAGGCCGGCCTGCTCTCCCTCCCGTACGACGAGAAGTACGGCGGCGGCGAACAGCCCTACGAGGTGTACCTGCAGGTGCTGGAGGAGCTCGCGGCCGGCTGGCTGGCCATCGGCCTCGGCGTCAGCGTGCACACCCTCTCCTGCCACGCGCTGGCCACCTTCGGCACCGACGAGCAGCGCGACGCGTGGCTGCCCGCCATGCTCTCCGGCGAGCAGCTCGGCGCCTACTGCCTCTCCGAGCCGCAGTCCGGCTCGGACGCGGCCGCGCTGCGCACCCGCGCCGACCTCGACGGCGAGGCGTACGTGGTGAACGGCACCAAGGCCTGGATCACCCACGGCGGCCAGGCCGACTTCTACAGCGCCCTGGTGCGCACCGGCGTCGACGGCCCCAAGGGCATCAGCTGCCTGCTGGTCCCCGGCACCCAGCAGGGCCTGTCCGCGGCCCCGCCGGAGCACAAGATGGGCATGCGCTCCTCGCCGACCGCGCAGCTGCACTTCGACGGCGCGCGCGTCCCGCGCGAGCGGCTGATCGGCGAGGAGGGGCAGGGCTTCCAGATCGCGCTCGCCGCGCTGGACTCCGGCCGCCTCGGCATCGCCGCCTGCGCGATAGGCGTGGCCCAGGCCGCACTCGACCTCGCCGTCGACTACGCCCGCACCCGGCGCCAGTTCGGCCGCCCGATCGCCGAGTTCCAGGGCCTGTCCTTCATGCTCGCCGACATGGCCACCCAGATCGAGGCCGGGCGCTCGCTCTACCTGTCCGCCGCCCGACTGCGGGACGCCGGCCGGCCGTTCTCCAAGGAGGCGGCGATGGCGAAGCTGTTCTGCACCGACGCGGCGATGCGGGTGACCACCGACGCCGTCCAGGTGCTCGGCGGCTACGGCTACACCCAGGACTTCCCGGCCGAGCGCTACATGCGCGAGGCCAAGGTGCTGCAGATCGTCGAGGGCACCAACCAGATCCAGCGCCTGGTGATCGGCCGCCACCTCACCAAGGGCTGACGCCCGGGGGCCGTCCGGCGGGGGAGCCGCCGGACCGCCCCGATCCCCCCGCACGGCCTCCGGCCGTCACTCCAGGGTGCGGAGTGACGGCCGGAGGCGTTCCCGGCGGAGCGTCAGCTCGCCTTGGCGGTGCGGCCGGTCAGCGCCGGACGACGGCGGCGCTGCTCCGGGATGGCGGCCCGCAGCGCCGCGACGGCCGGGACGGCGGGCGCCACCGGGGCGGCCCCGGGGACCGCGGCGAGCCGTACCGGGCAGTGCGCGACGGCGTGCGAGAACGGCTGGGTGCGCCAGTCCAGCCCGCTCGGAAGCTTGAACAGCGCGTCGAAGCCGGCCGGTTCGGCGTCCTCCTGGGCCTCGACCTCGGCCAGGTCGTCCGTCGGCGTGCCCGAACCCGGGCAGATCGCGGGGGAGAAGGGGTTCCAGGCGGTCGGCAGCAGCGCGTGTTGCGGCAGCCGCTCCTCGTCCGCCACCAGGGCGATCGGGCGGCGGCACTCGGGGCAGTCGACCCGGAAGATGTCCCAGGTCTCCGCCTCGCCGGGGTCGGTGCCCGGCAGGTGGCCGACCGCGAGGTCCTCGCGGTCGGCCATATCGTCGGTCTCGTCGGAGCCCAGCACACGCTGGTCGGTAGCAGGCATGAGGATCCCCCTAGGATCGGGCCCGGCGTGGTCGTCCAGGGCCACAACCAGCACTTCCCTGTGATCCGGACTCATAATCCTGCGGTCCCGTGCACCGTGATGCACCGGGTGTGTCCTTGGCCACACCGGATGCCACATTCGCCCGGCATGTGCCCGCCCGGCACCTGCGAACCCGTCCTGTGCCACCGCGTGCGCCCCCCGTGCTCCCGACCGGGTAGGTTTGCGCACTGTGGAGGATCTCGACCAACGCATCGTCCAGCTGCTCCTCGAAGACGGCCGGATGAGCTACACGGACCTGGGCAAGGCCACCGGCCTGTCCACCTCGGCGGTGCACCAGCGGGTGCGCCGCCTCGAACAGCGCGGGGTGATCCGCGGCTACACCGCGATCATCGACCCCGACTCCGTCGACCTGGCGCTGACCGCGTTCATCTCGGTCAAACCCTTCGACCCGAGCGCCCCGGACGACACCCCCGAGCGGCTGGCCGGCCTGCCCGAGATCGAGGCCTGCCACAGCGTCGCCGGCGACGAGAACTACATCCTCAAGGTCCGCGTCGGCGCCCCCGGCGACCTGGAGGACCTGCTCGCGCGCATCCGCAGCGCCGCCGGTGTCTCCACCCGCACCACCGTCGTCCTGTCCACCCCGTACGAGGCACGCCCCCCGAAGCTCTGACCGCGAACCGGTGGGGTGCAGACTTGGCGGCATGACCGAACGCACCTCCTGGACCGTCCTGCTGCGCGGCGGCGCCGTCTACAGCCCCGCCGACCCCTTCGCCACCGCGATGCTCGTGGAAGGCGGGCACGTCGCCTGGGTCGGCAGCGACGGCGCCGCCGAGGCGTACGCCGCGACCGTCGACGAGATCGTCGAGCTGGACGGCGCCCTGGTCACCCCCGCCTTCGTGGACGCCCACGTGCACGCCACCGCCACCGGCCTGGCGCTCACCGGCCTCGACCTCACCGGCAGCCCCTCGCTGGCCGCCGCCCTGGCCGCCGTCACCGCCTTCGTCGACACCCGGCCCGAGCCCGGCGGGGTGCTGATCGGCCACGGCTGGGACGAGACCGGCTGGCCCGAGGGCCGCCCGCCCACGCTCGCCGAACTCGACGCCGCCGCCCGTGGCACCGCGCTCTACCTCTCCCGCACCGACGTGCACTCCGCGCTCGCCACCACCGCGCTGCGCACCCTCACCGAGGGCCTGGCCGAGGCGCCCGGCTTCGACCCCGAGGGCCCGCTCACCAAGGACGCCCACCACGCAGTGCGGCAGACCGCGCTGGCCCGCCTCACCCCCGGGCAGCGCCGCCGGGCCCAGCGCGCCACCCTGGCCCGCGCCGCCGAACTCGGCATCGGCGCCCTGCACGAGTGCGCCGGCCCGGAGATCTCCTCGGAGGCCGACCTGGCCGCCCTGCTGGCCCTGGCCGCCGAGGGCGAGGGCCCCGAAGTCTTCGGCTACTGGGGCGAGTCGGGCGGAGTCGAGACCGCCCGCAGGCTCGGTGCGGTGGGCGCCGGAGGCGATCTCTTCGTGGACGGCGCGCTCGGCTCGCACACCGCCTGCCTGCACGCCCCGTACGACGACGCGGAGCACACCGGCACCGCCTACCTGACCGCCGAGCAGGTCGCCGACCACGTCGCCGCCTGCACCGAGGCCGGGATCCAGGCCGGGTTCCACGCCATCGGCGACGCGGCGGTCACGGCGGTCCTCGACGGCGTCCGGGAAGCCGGCGCCCGGGTCGGCGCCGCCCGGGTCAAGGCCCTGCGCCACCGCGTCGAGCACGCCGAGGCCCTGGACGACAAGGCCGTCGCCGCCTTCGCCGAACTCGGCCTGACCGCCTCCGTCCAGCCCGCCTTCGACGCCGCCTGGGGCGGCCCGGAGGGCATGTACGTCCAGCGCCTGGGCGCCGAGCGGGCGGCCGCCCTCAACCCCTTCGCCGCGCTGCTGCGGGCCGGCGTCCCGCTGGCCTTCGGCTCGGACGCCCCGGTCACCCCGCTCGACCCCTGGGGCACCGTCCGCGCGGCCGCCTTCCACCGGACCCCGGAACACCGGATCTCGGTCCGCGCGGCCTTCACCGCCCACACCCGCGGCGGCTGGCGCGCGATCGGCCGCGACCAGGACGGCGTGCTCGTCCCCGGCGCCGTCGCCAGCTACGCGATCTGGGCGGCCGGCGAGCTGGTCGTCCAGGCCCCCGACTCCCGGGTGGCGGGCTGGTCCACCGACCCGCGCTCCGGCACCCCCGGGCTGCCCGACCTCACCCCGGGCCACCCGCTGCCGACCTGCCTGCGCACCGTGGTCCGCGGCCGCACGGTGCACCAGCGGTAAACCCCGTGGAACATCGGGCGGGCACGCCCTAGGTTGATCGGCATGATCGAACCAGTGCCCGCCGACTTCACCGTCCCGCGCGAGCTGCTCGCCCCGGAGTTCCGCCTGGAGCCCCTGGGCGAGCGGCACAACGCCTCCGACCACGCCGCCTGGACGAGCAGCATCGACCACATCCGCGCCACCCCCGGCTGGGCCGGCCGCGGCTGGCCGCCCGCCGACGGAATGCCCCCGGAGCGCAACCTCGACGACCTGCGCCGCCACGCCGCCGACTTCGAGGCCCGCACCGGCTTCACCTACACCGTCCTGGAGCCGGACCGCGACGAGGTGATCGGCTGCGTCTACATCTACCCGGACCGCGAGGACCCCTCGGTGGTCTCGGTCAGCTCCTGGGTCCGGGCCGACCGCGCCCACCTGGACGAGCCGCTGCACCGGGCCGTCTCCGACTGGCTCACCGGGCACTGGCCGTTGCGGGATTTCCGCTACGCCCCGCGCTGACCCCGCCGTCACCCTCACCTCACGGGCCACCGACGTTCCGGGGTACCTTCTTCGCACAGCGTCCGAACAGCAAGCCCCAGGAAGATGGTGCGCCGGTGGCCACTCCCGTCACCCAGGAACGGCCCGAGGCCGTACCCGAGCCGCAGGAGCCGGCGCCCCGACCGAGCCGCGGAGCCCGCGCGCTCGCCAGGATCCGCGCCGGGCTCCCCCGCACCGGCCTCGCCGTCCTGGCCGGCCTGCTGCTGGCCCTCGCCTTCCCGCCGTACGACCTGTGGCCGCTGTCGCTGCTCGGCGTCGCCGCGCTCTCGCTGCTGACCCGGGGCCGCACCTTCCGCCAGGGCCTGTGGACCGGCTTCGCGTTCGGCCTGCCGTTCTTCCTGATGCTGCTCAGCTGGCTGCGGGTGGTCGGCTGGGACGCCACGATCGGCCTGTCCGTCGTGGAGGCGCTGTTCCTGGCACTGCTGGGCGGCGCCCTGGCCGTCACCTCCCGGCTGCCGGGGTGGCCGCTCTGGGCGGCCTGCCTGTGGGTCACCCAGGAGTGGGCCCGCGACCGGCTGCCGCTCGGCGGCTTCCCCTGGGGCCGGCTCGCCTTCGCCAACACCGCCAGCCCGTTCACCCCGCTGGCCGCGCTCGGCGGCGCACCGCTGGTGACCTTCGCGGTCGCCCTCTGCGGCGCCCTGCTGGGCTGGGCCGCGCTGCGGGTGCGCGGGCCCGGCAGGGCCCCGAGGGCGGCCGCGCTGGCGGCGCTCGGCGCGGTGGCCGCGCTGCTGGCCGGCTACCTCGTCCCGGTGCCCACGGCCGCGGACGACACCGTCAAGGTCGCCATCGTCCAGGGCAACGTGCCCAACCCGGGCATGGACTTCCTGGGCCGCCCGATGATGGTCCTCAACAATCACGCCTCGGCCACCGAGCGGCTCGCCGCCGACATCAGGGCCGGCAAGGTCGAGCGCCCCGACATCGTGATCTGGCCGGAGAACTCCTCCGACCTCGACCCGTTCAGCGATCCGCTGGCCCGCCAGCGGATCGACCAGGCGGTCAAGGCGGTCGGGGTGCCGACCCTGGTCGGCACCCTGGTGGACGGCCCGGACGCGCAGCACGTCCAGAACGAGGGCATCGTCTGGGACCCGGTCACCGGCCCCGGCGCCTCCTACACCAAGCAGCACCCCGTCCCGTTCGGCGAGTACGTGCCCTTCCGCGCCCAGCTGATGACGGTGATCACCCGCCTCCAGCGGGTCGCCCGGGACTTCTACCCCGGCGACCACAACGGCGTGATGCAGCTCGGCCCGGCCAGGATCGGCGACGTCATCTGCTTCGAGGTCGCGTACGACGAGATCGTCCGCGACACCGTGGACAGCGGCGCCCGGGTCCTGGTCGTCCAGACCAACAACGCGACCTACGCGAAGACCGGGCAGCCCGAGCAGCAGCTGGCGATGAGCCGGCTGCGGGCCGTCGAGCACGGCCGGGCGGTGCTGATCGCCGCCACCAGCGGCATCAGCGCGGTGATCGCCCCGGACGGCAGCGTCCAGCAGCGCACCGAGGAGCTGACCGCGGCCGAGCTGTCGGCGACCGTCCCGCTGCGCGACGGCACCACCGTCGCCGACCGGGTCGGCGCCGCCCCGGAGTGGACGCTGGCCGTCGGCGGCCTGCTGGCCTGCGGCGCGGCCCTGCTGGTCGGACGGCGCCGGAAGGCGTAGGGCGCGGCAGCCGAGCCCGGCCGCCGGAACACCGGCGGCGCGGGAATCGTTGGAGCAGGTGGTGCCGTAGCCGGCCCGGACCTCCCGTGCGGCGCGCAGAGCACCGCTTGGAGTGGATTCGCACCGTGACCCAGCAAGCTACCCCCACCCGTCCGGCCCCGCGCAGCAGGCTCCGCCGGGTGCTGCCGCTGCTGATCACCGCCTGGCTGGTGCTGGAGATCTGGCTGCTGGTCCAGGTCGGCTCCTGGCTGGGCGGCTTCACCGTCGTGCTGCTGCTCGTCGCGGGCGCCCTGATCGGCGGCTCGCTGATCAAGCGGGCCGGGCTGAAGGCGCTGTCGGCGGCGATCGAGCAGAGCAAGAACCCGCAGTCCCAGCAGCCGCAGACCGGCACCAGCATGACCGTGCTGGCCGGCCTGCTGCTGATCGTCCCCGGCTTCCTGTCCGACCTGCTGGCCCTGACCCTGCTCCTCCCGCCCACCCGGGCCCTGTGGCGGGTGCTCGGCCGCCGGGTCGCGGACAAGGCGCTGCGCAGCGCCTCCGTGGCCGGCGCCGACCCGTTCGCGGACGCGATGCGGCTGCAGGAGCAGCTGCGCATCCACCGCCCGGACGGCAAGGTGATCCAGGGCGAGGTCGTGGACCCGGAGGCCGGTCCGCGCGGCCCGCAGGGCCCGGACACCACCTACCGCCCGCCGATCGCCGGCTGACCCGCCCGTTCCGACAGGAGCCCCCGGGGGCGCGGAGAACCCGCCCCCGGGGGCTCCTCGCGTGCCCGGCACGGTCCGGCGGACGGTGCCGGGCACGCGGGCGGCGCCGGACAACGCGAAAGGGACCCTGGTGACCAGGGTCCCTTTTCGCGTCCTCCCGCTCGGGGCGGGAGCGAGGTGTCAGGCGCTCTTGCGGGTGTCTCGCGGGTGCACCGCGAGGTTCATCCCACCGGAGCGGAGCACGGCCAGCCGTTCGGCCAGCACCTCCTCCAACTCCTCGCGCGTCCGGCGCTCCATCAGCATGTCCCAATGGGTGCGCGTCGGCTTGATCTTCTTCTCCTCCGGCTCGTCGCCGTCGAGAAGTGCCGCCTCCTGGCCACAGAAGCGGCATTCCCAGGTCGCGGGGATCTCCGCCTCGACCGAGAAAGGAACCTCGAAACGGTGTCCGTTCTGACATGCGTACTCGACGGTCTGGCGGGGAGCCAGATCGATACCACGGTCGGTCTCGTAGCTAGTGGCCCCGAGTCGCGTGCCGCGGAGAGCTCGCTCGCTCATGAATCGTGCCTCCCGGGCTTATGGCCCACAGGACTAGTGGTCGCTGTTCTTCGTCGTTCGGTCAACGCTCGGCTTCCGACGAAGATTCCCGTCCCGGGACATGCGTCGTCTTGTAGTGCCGCCCCTGTTTGTACCCACCCGCGCCCGATTTGTCACATCTGGCCGGTGATATCACCCCAGGTGTCACCTATTTCACATCTGGTGATCGTGCGGACTTTCTGTGACGAGCGTACCGGGACGGGATTCGGCACGGGGCGCCGACCCCTGCCGGGAGCCGAGAACCGGCCGGGGAGGCGGCCCGGGGAGGCGGCCCGGCCCGGCCGTCAGGAGATCGGCCGTGAACGGATCATCGGCTCGCCCTTGGCCAGGTCGACCGGACGGGCCGGATCGGCCGCGGGTACCACCGGCGGGCGATCCGGGCGGGGCGGCTCGGCGGCGGCCGCCTCGGTGCGGGTGTCCCGGTGCGGCAGCAGGGCGATCACCGCGTCCCGCAGCGCGGCCGGGGCCTCGTCGTCCAGCGGATCGACGGTGGCGGGCACCTGGAGCCGGAGCGGGGCGCCGTTGCCGATCCGGGCGTAGCCGCGCCCGATCGGGGCGTGGGCGGCGGGCACGATGTCCAGCGGCGCGCCGAGCGCTTCGCGCCCCTCGTCCGGGCCGGCCGGGCCGAGCACCACGCGGGCCCGGGTGGTGGCGCGGACGGTGGCGGTGATCCGGTCCCGGGCCTCCAGGTCGTCGGCGACCACCACGGTGACCCGGGCGGCCCGGCCGTGCCGCAGCGGGAGCTCCAGGAGGTCCTGCGGGTCGGGGCGGCCCTCGGCCCGGGCGAGCTCGCTCAGCTCGGTCGGGTGGTCCAGCAGCAGCCACAGCGGCCGGGTGACGTCCTCGGGCGGGGCGGTTCCGGCGTGCCGGGCGGCGTTGAGCGCGGCGAGCCTGCGTTCGGTCTCGCCGACGGCCCAGTCCAGGGCGGCCAGCGCGCCGTGCAGGCTGGTCTCCACGGTGTGCACGCCGGGCCGGTTCACCAGGCAGGCGTGCTCGCCGGTGCCCGCGCCGTCGACCACCACCAGGTCGGCGTACGGGAGGGCCTGGAGCGCCACCGAGCGCAGCAGGCTGGAGGTGCCGTAGCCGGTGACGCCGAGCACCAGCAGGTGCGGCTCGGCGGAGCGCGGGCCGGTGCGCCAGACCACCGGCGGCTGCTGGACGGTGGTGCCGCCCCGGACGACCGGGATGGTCCGGGCTGTGCCGCCCTCGTCGGTGAAGCCCAGCACGATCTCGCCGGGGGCCGCCACGAAGCGCTGGGCGGCGATGTCGGCGGCCAGCGGGGCGAGGGCGGTGATCCGCAGCCGGTTGGACTCCTCGTCCCAGTCGAAGCGGTACTCGCGGGCCCGGCCGGCCTTGCCCTGGACGACCTGCTCGATCCGGGCCCGGGCGGCGGGCTCGGTGTCGGTGAAGTAGGCGGGGTAGGTCATCTCCAGCCGGGAGAGCCGGCCCTCGCCGTCGAAGTCCCACGCGCTGAAGGCGTTCTTGTGGCTGCCCTCGAAGTGGTACAGCGGGTTGGCGTCCTCGGGTCCGCACAGGTAGGGGGTGAGCGCCGCGTAGAGGGCCGCGAGCTTGACGTCGGCGACGTCCGGGGCGGGCGGTGCGGGCGTCGCCCTGGGGGTCCGGCCGGCCCAGGCGGCGCTGGCCATCAGGGTGATCAGGGCGAACAGCAGGCCGTGCGGCAGCAGGTAGACGCCGATCAGCAGGGCGGCGGTCAGGAACAGCGTCGGCCCGCGGCGGTCCTTGGGGGTGGCCTGCCAGCGGGACTTGGCCCAGTCCGCGTGGTGGCGCAGGCCGCGGCCGATCACGGAGAGCGGGGCGAACATGTCGGAGGCGTGGTCCCCGGCGGTCCGGGCGATCGCGCGGCCCTTGGTGAGGTGGCGGTGGAGCGGCATTCCTTGACTCCCCAAACGGTGGGACGGGTGGGGTGGCGCGGGTGGGCAACGACGGGGCCCGGGGCGGTGGGATCCGCGCCCGGGCCGGTACGGAGGAGATCTGGACGCGGTCAGAACTTGATGCCGCTGAGCAGGCTGGCGAGGCTCGCGCCGCCCGCGGTGATGCTCGGTGCGATCGAGGAGCCCGCGATGTAGAAGCCGAAGAGGGCGCAGACGATGGCGTGGGAGACCTTTAGTCCGTCCCGGCGGAAGAAGAGAAAGGCGATGGTGCCGAACAGGACGATGCCGGAAATCGAGAGGATCACGTTCCGCTCCTCAGGAAGGGGGGACAAGCGGGGGTGTTACGGAAAGTGCACCAATCGTGACAAAAAGTAATAGATGATGGAACGGTGCAAATGGGTGGTTCTGCCGTCCAATACCGTTCCGGTGGCCGGGTGGCGGTATGCGAACCGGCCGGGGTGGGGCCGGGCGCCGAGGGGATTCGATGTGCCGAGGCATTCCCGGGCGGAGGGCGGGAAGTTTCCGGGGGGTCCGGGAAGTTCGCTCGAATGGCTGCGCAACGCGCGCGGCCGTGTGTCGTGGCGGGCGCGGGCCGTCATCCGGATTCCGGACGCCCGCTGGCCCGTTCCGGCGCCGGCCGCTACCGTGCCCTGGGCGCGCAGCCCCGAGACCGCCCGACGACCCGACCGGAAAGGCCGCCCGCCATGACCGACGCCGCCAGCCAGCAGCCCGCCGACGCCCCCGACGCCGAGGTGATCGCGCTCGCCGGGAAGCTCTTCGACGCCGCCCGGACCGGGGAGACCGAGACCCTGTCCGCCTACCTGGACGCCGGGGCCCCGGCCGACCTCACCAACGGCCGCGGCGACACCCTGGTGATGCTCGCCGCGTACCACGGCCACGCCGCGACGGTGGCGGAGCTGCTCCGGTACGGCGCCGACCCGAATCGCGCCAACGACCACGGACAGACCCCGCTGGCCGGGGCCGTCTTCAAGGGCGCCACGGACGTGCTGGAGGTCCTGCTGGCCGGCGGCGCCGACCCGCGGGCCGGCGCCCCGAGCGCCGTGGACACCGCCCGGATGTTCGGCAAGGACGACCTGGTCGCCCGGTTCGAGGCCCGCTGAGCGGGGATCGTAGGCTTTTCGACATGAGCACCAGCACCGCCCGGGACACCGGCACCGTCGAGTTCCGCATCACCGGCTACGCCCACCCCGACGCCCAGGCCCTGTCGGCCGAGGTGCAGCAGGAGTACGTGCGCCGCTACGGCGACCCGGACGAGACCGTCATGCGCCCCGAGGACTTCGAGGCGCCGGCCGGCCTGTTCATGATCGCCTACCTGGACGGCCGTCCGGTCGCCTGCGGTGGCTGGCGGGCCAAGCAGGCCGGCCCGGACGGCCTGCGCGACGGCGACGCGGAGCTGAAGCGGATGTTCGTGATCCCCGCGGCCCGCGGCCGCGGCCTGGCTCGCGCGGTGCTGGGCCGCCTGGAGCGGACCGCGATCGAGGCGGGGCGGACCCGCTTCATCCTGGAGACCGGCACCGAGCAGCCCGAGGCCGTCGCGCTGTACCGGTCCGAGGGCTACGACGCGATCCGGAAGTTCGGCATCTACAAGGAGCACGCGCAGAGCATCTGCCTCGGCAAGGAGCTGGCCGCGGCGGTCTGAGCGACCGCTGCGCGGGGAAGGCTCCCGTCGGCCCGAAGGGGGAGACGGATGAGTCGAGCAACCGGAGCCGACCGGCTCACCGCCGCGGCCGCGCCCGGCGGGGAGCTGGACCGGCTGGTCGGGGAGGGCGCGCGCACCGTCGGGGCGGGAGCCGTCTGGGCCGTCGGCGACGCCGGCGGCACACTCGGCGGCGGCAGCCACGGTGTGCTCGGGCAGGGGCCGTACGCGCGGCTGCGGCCCGGGCCCGACACGCTGTACGACCTCGCCAGCCTCACCAAGGTCGTCGCGCTCTGGCCCTGCGCGGGGGTGCTGCGGCAATCCGGGCGGCTCCCGCTGGACGAGCCGCTCGGCCGCTGGTGGCCACCGGCCGCCGGGCACCCCACCGGCGATGTGACGGTCCGTCAACTCCTCGCCCACACCGCGGGGATGCTCCCGTACACCCGCTTCGAGCAGCTCTACGGACGCGACCCCGCGGCGATCCGGGCCGGGGTGCTCGCCGCCCCGCTGCACCGCCCGCCGGGCACGGCCGTCGAGTACACCGACCGCGCCGCCGTCCTGCTCGCCCACCTGGTCGAGGACCTCGGCGGCGCGCCGCTGGACGAGCTCGCCGCACGCTGGGTCTGGGGGCCGCTCGGCATGACCGACACCCGGTACGGCCCGCTCGACGGCGCGCTCGCCGCCCGCACCGCGCCCACCGAGTACGAGGCGGGCGCCGGCACCCACCTGTGCGGCGTCGTCCACGACCCCTCCGCCCGGCTGCTCGGCGGGGTCTCCGGCAATGCCGGGGCCTTCTCCACCGCCCGCGACCTGGCCCGCTTCCTCACCGCGCTGCTCGCCCCGCCGCCCGGGGCGCCCTGGGGCGAGCCGTGGATCGACGAATCGCTGCGCGAGCACACCGGCGGCCTCGCCCCCGCCCGCGGCCTGTCCTGGCTGTACGCCCCCGGCACCGACCCGGCCGAGGGCACCTTCGTCCACTACGGCTTCACCGGCACCGGCTTCTGGGTCAACCGCAGGCTCGGCCGCTGGGCCCTGCTGCTCACCAACAAGGTGCACTACGACCGGGGGATCCAGCAGCTCACCGACCTGCGCAACGCCTTCCGGCGGGCCGTGTTCGGGCAGGCGCCGCCACCGGCACTCATTCGGGTGGATTAGGAGCCGACCGGCTTTCCCGGGGCCGTGATCGCGGCAGAGTGGCCGCGAGGACGGGAACCCGGCGGAGGAGGCGCGATGACGGACACCTGGGCACTCTCGGAGGAGGAGTGGCTCGCCGGGATGGTGCGCGCCTACGTCGGCTGCAGCGTCCTGCTCACCGACGAAGCGGGCCGGGTCCTGCTGCTGAAGGCCAGCTACCGCGACCAGTGGCAGTTCCCCGGCGGCGGGATGGACCGGGGGGAGGGGCCCGCCGAGTGCGCGGCCCGCGAACTGTACGAGGAGACCGGGCTGTTGGCCGGGCCGCTGCGGCTGCTCGTCGTGGAGTGGCGCGACTCGATCCCCGACCAGGGCGAACACGCCCACCCCGCCGTGCAGTTCATGTTCGACGGCGGGACGGTCGCGGACGGCACGGCGGTCCGGGCGCAGGCCGAGGAGGTCGCCGACCACGGCTGGTTCACCCCGGCCCGGGCGGCCGTCCTGCTGCAGCACGGTGCGGCGCGCCGGCTCACCGCGGCCCTGGAGGCCCGGCGGACCGGCGCCGCCGCACTGCTGCACTCGGACGGGTACGTGGGGTGACGGACGGTCAGAGCAGCGTGCTCCAGTAGGACCAGAACCGGTTGAGGACCAGCAGCGCGATCACCGCCGCCCACAGCACCGGCAGCGCCCAGTGGTAGCGCGCCGCCTCCCGGACGACCACCCCCGACCGCGGGCCCACCGGAATCACGCCCGTGCGCAGGTTGTGCAGCGTCGTGTACCAGAACAGCACCACCACCGTGGCCCACACCACCATGCAGTACGGGCACAGCGCGCCGATGTCGTACAGCGCCTGGTAGATCAGCCAGTGCGCGAACACCACGCCCAGCGCGGTGCCCGCGTTCAGGCCCAGCCAGAACCAGCGCCGGTACCCGGCACCGGCGAGCAGCCCCGCGCCGATCGCCGTCAGCGCGCCGAAGGCGGCCAGCCCGAGCAGTGGGTTCGGGAAGCCGAAGACCTCCGCCTGCTCGGTGCGCATCACCGAACCGCAGCTGATGATCGGGTTGATGTTGCAGCTGGGGACGTAGGAGGGGTTCTCCAGGATGCGGAGCTTGTCGAAGGTCAGGACGGCCGAGGCGGCCAGCCCGACCAGGCCGCCCAGGAACAGCAGGAGGGCGTAGGCCCGGCTCGCGCCGATCGGGGCCCTGGCGGCGGCGTCGGGAGCGGAGCGGGACGGGTGCACGGTGGTAGCGGCGGTCATGACAGCACACTCCGGTGGCTGGCTGGGAGGAGCCGGCCCGGCCGGGAGTTCGGCCGGGCCGGGTGGTGCCGTACGGTGCGGGGAGGGTGCGGCCTACTGGAGGCCGGCGGCCTGCTTCACCTGCGCGCTGAACTGCTCGGCCGGGACCACGGCGTTGCCGGCGAACAGGGTGATCTGCTTGCCGTCCACCTTGACGGTCGGAGTGCCGGTCACCCCGCTGCCGTTGAACGCGTCGGAGACCTTGGCCGCCCACGGGGCGTAGGTCTTGTCGGTCACCGCCTTCACGAAGGCGTCCGTCTTCAGCCCGGGCACCTGGCCGGCCAGGTTCAGGATGTGCTCGACGTCGCCGAAGCCGTCCTCGCGCTCGTCCGGCTGGTTGGCGTACAGCACGTCGTGGAACGCCTTGAACTGGTCCACGCCCTCGTTCAGCGCGGCGCCGGCCGCGGCCAGCGCGGTGCGCGAGCCCTTGCCGCCGAGGTTCTTGTCCAGGAACGCCGCCAGGTGGAACTCCACCTTGATCCGGCCGTCCTCGGTGAGCTTCTTGATGGTCTCGCCGTTGGCCGCCTCGAAGTGCTTGCAGACCGGGCAGCGGAAGTCCTCGTAGATCTCCATGGTGTGCGGGGCGTCGGCCTTGCCGTAGGTGATCACCGTGCCGTCCGGGCCGGAGGCGTTGGCGGGCACGACCAGCGGCGCCGACGCGGCGGCGGAGGACTTGTCGTTCTTGTCCGAGGCCGAGTTGATCGCGACGGCGACACCGCCCGCGAGGGCCAGCACGACGACCGCGGAGACCGTCACGACGATCCGCTGACGGCGCTCGGCGGCCTGCTGCTCGCGGCGCTGCGCCTCCTGGATCCGCTCACGGGCACTGATGCGCTTGGCCTGCTGCTTGCTGGGGGCCTGAGCCATGGGGAAGTCAACTCCTGTACGCGGCGCGCGGGTGCGCGCGGGGAGCCGCACCGGGTGCGGCGGGGTCGGTGAACGCGGGAGTCGTGCGCACTGCCTGCGGGCGTACCGGGGCCGTCCGGCCGGGTACGGGGGTGATCAGATCGGGACGGTGATCAGCAGGCAGGCGCGAAGGCGGGCGGGCCACGCCGGGGCGCCGGGCTCAGCACCACGTCCTCGCGGCGCGGCCGGGCACGGTCCGACACCGGCAGCGGCACCCGCAGCACCGGACGCACCGGCGCGGGGAGCAGCAGGACGACCAGGGCGCGCAGCGGGCCGGCCAGCGACTGGCGCAGCGCGCACAGCGCCCGGGCCAGGCCGGACAGGGCGGCGTCGCCCATCCGCAGCCAGGCCGAGGCGGCGAGGGCGATCACCAGGTGCACCAGCAGGAGCAGCAGCTGGGTCGCGGCGGGGGCCAACTGCCCGGCGTGGCCCAGCGGGCCGCTCAGCAGCGAGCCGTCCACCGACCCGCCGCCGCAGACCAGCAGGTTCACCCCGCGGGCGGGCACCTGACCGGCCAGCACCGGCGAACAGCCGGCCTGGCCCAGGTTGAACGTGGTGTTGAGCAGCAGCTCGACCGGCACCATCACGCCGGAGATGTGCAGCATCCGCCGTTCCCCGCCGGCCAGGACGGCCGCGACCAGGAAGACGACGGCACCGGCCGTGGCCACCAGCGACAGCGGCAGCTGGCGGCCCGTGATGACGACCTGGCCCAACGCGGCCATCGGCACGGCGAGCGCGGTGAACACCGCGGCCCGCAGGGCCCTGGTCGCACGGGAGGAGGTCGTCACGCTCCGGAGTATGTCATGGCGCTCGCATCCGGCACGAGGGCCCGTAGGTCCCTGTTCCGGCTGACGCGCGATCAGTAGCCTGCGGGGTTCGACAGCGGGCCCGACAGCGGGCCCGGCCGCCCGCGGGGTCGCCCGCCCGGCTGCCGCGCGGTCGACAGCGGCCCGACGCGGATTAGCCTGGAAGGCGTTCCCGCTGACCCGACGAGGGGGCGAGCGTCCATGGCGAGACCCGACACCACGGTGGGGCAGGTGCTGCTGGCCCGCCTGGAGACGCAGGCGGCCGTGCTGGCCGGCCTGGACGACGCCGTCCGGGCGGACGAGCCGGACGCCGTGCACCGGATGAGGGTCGCCTGCCGGCGGCTGCGCAGCGCCCTGCAGACCTTCCGGCGGCTGGTCGCCCCCGGAGCGGCCGACGAGCTGGTCGCGGAGCTGCGCTGGCTCGGCGGCGTCCTGGGCAGGGCGCGGGACCGCGAGGTGCTGACCGAACGGCTGGCCGCCGAGGCCCGCGAGCTGCCCGCCGGGTGCGGCCCGCAGCGGGTCGCCGCAGCACTGGACCGGTGGGGCGAGGCCGAGTACCGCGCCATCTGGCCCGAGGTGGTCGCCGCCCTGGACAGCCCCCGCCGCCGGGCGCTCGGCGAGGCTCTCGCCGGCTTCCTCGCGGACCCGCCGCTGCGCCGGCGTGCCGCCCGCAGCGCCGTCCCGGAGCTCTCCCGGATCGCCGCCCGCGAGCAGCGGCGTACGGCCGGGCGGGTCGGGGCGGCCCTTGCCGCCGCCCCCGACGAGCGGACCCGCGCGCTCCACGAGGCCCGCAAGGCGGCCAAGCGCGCCCGCTACGCCGGCGAGGCCGCCGCCCCGGCGGCCGGCTCCCGGGCCGAGCGCTACGCGCAGCGGATGAAGGCCGTCCAGGAGGTGCTGGGCGAGCACCAGGACGCCGTGGTGGCCGCGACCGCCCTCGCGACCCACGCGGTCACCGGTGGCGAGCCGTTCGGGTACGGCGCCCTCTACGGGCGTCAGCTGGCGTCGGCCGAGGCCGCCCGGCGGCGGCTGCCGGACGTCTGGCGGCGGGCGGGCAAGCGGAAGCTGGCCCGGTTCGGGTAGGGCGTGTCCGGCGGTTCTCCGCCGGGTGCGCGAAGACCCGCAGGACGCGCCCCGGGGCCGCCGCCCGCGCGCCACCGACCGGGCCGAGGTCGCGTGCGGCGCGTGCGGTGGCTACCCCGGGGCGGTGGCTACCTCGGGGCGGTGGCGGTCCGGGGCCGGTCCCGGCCGGCCGCCGCGAAGGCGTGCCGGGTGGGGCTGTCGGGCGGGGCGAGGAAGGCGAAGAGGTGGCGGCCGTCCTCGGGGAGGGGCAGGACGGTGTAGTCCAGGACGGTGGCGGCGAGGGCCGGGTGGCGGACGTGGAGGCGGCCGGGGCGGGGCGGGGCGGCGCGGTGGCGGTCCCAGAGCTCGGCGAAGACGGGGCTGTCGGCCGACAGCCGGTGGACCAGGGCGAGCAGGGCGCGGTCGCGGGGACGGTCGGCGTGCTGGGCGCGCAGTGAGGCGACCAGGTCGGCGCCGATCGAGCCCTCGGCGGCCGTGTTGCCCTGCGAGCGGTCCCGGTACGGGCAGCAGAACACCTGCCAGAGCAGGTTCCGTTCACGGGCCGGCCGTCGTTCCGGCCCGGCCAGCAGCAGGGCGGCGGGCCGGTTCCAGGCCAGCAGGTCGAAGGTGGGGCCGGTGACGAAGGCGGGCGCGGCGTCGAGGGTGTCCAGCAGGGCGAGGGTGGTCGGAGGGAGTGCCGGGGCCTCGGCGGGCGGCGGGGCCGGGCGGTGCGGGCGGGCGGCCAGCCGGTGCAGGTAGCCGCGCTCGGCGGCGGTCAGTTGCAGGGCCTCGGCGAGGCCGTCGAGGACCGGGCCGGTCGGCACCCGTTGGCGGCCCTGTTCCAGGCGGGCGTAGTAGTCGGCCGAGATCCCGGCGCGGGCGGCGACCTCCTCGCGGCGCAGTCCGGGGGTACGGCGGCGTCCGGAGGCCGGTAGGCCGGCGTCGGCGGGCGCGAGTCGGGCGCGGCGGGCGCGGAGGAAGGCGCCGAGCGGGGTCTCGGGCATGCGCGTCAGGCTGCCACAGCTCGCCCGGGACAGCCAGGACCTGGCTGTCCCAGGAAGCCGGTTCCCGGGGAGCGTCCGGCCGCTGGTGGGCCGGCGGGCACGGCGGCAGGCTCGCCGCATGGGACTTCTCGATGACAAGGTCACGATCGTCACCGGCGCCGGGCGGGGCATCGGCGCGGCCGCCGCCCGGCTGTTCGCCCGGGAGGGCGCGCTGCTGGTGCTCGCCGCCCGCTCCGGCGCCGAGGTGGAGGAACTGGCCACCGAGCTGCGTGCCACCGGGGCCGAGGCGGTGGCGGTCGCCGCCGATCTGACCACGGCCGCCGGTGCGCAGCGGACGGTGGACACCGCGCTGGAGGCCTTCGGCCGGCTGGACGCGGCCTTCGACAACGCGGGCAACGGCCTGCCGCCGGCCCCGCTCACCGAGCGTTCGGAGTCGGATTGGGACGACACCCACGCGCTCAACCTGCGCGGCACCTGGCTCTGTCTGCGGGCCCAGCTGCGGGCGATGACGGAGGCCGGGCGCGGCGGCGCGGTGGTGCTCAACTCCGGGGTGGGGGCGCTGGTCGGGGGTTTCGGTGACGGCGCCCAGCAGGCCGCCAAGCACGGCCTGAGCGGTCTGGTGAAGGCGGCCACCGCCGATCACGCCCGGCACGGCATCAGGGTCAACGCCGTCGCGCCCGGGGTGGTGCGCACGCCGGGCACCGAGCCGTTCTTCGGGTCCGGGCCGGAGTTCGCCGCGCTGGTGGAGCGCTCCACGCCGCTGGGCCGGCCGGGTACGGACGAGGAGGTGGCGCAGGCGGCCGCCTGGCTGCTGAGCGACCGGGCCTCGTACGTCGCGGGCGTGACGCTGCCGGTCGACGGCGGGATCACGGCCACCCGGCGGTTCGACTGACCGGCCCGCGCCGGCAGCGGTTGCCCGCGGGCCGTGCCGGGGGGCGGGCGCGAGCGGGGCCGCGCGAGCGGGGTTGCGCGAGCGAGGCCGCCGGCGGGGGCGAGCTACCGGGGGTCGAGCCCCGCCGAGCGGGCCGCCTCGCGCAGCAGGTCCCGGAGCATCGCGGTGGTCAGCCGGCCGGTGTTCGTGTTGCGCGGGCTCACGTGGTAGCAGCCGTACATCCGCAGGTCCGGGCCGCCGTCGCGGGCCGGGAAGACGGCCAGGGCGGCGTGGCCGAAGGCGGGGCGGGGGCGGGGGACCCGCCAGCCGGCGTCCGCGATCACCGGCAGCATCGCCTGCCAGGCGAAGCCGCCGAGGGCGACGACGGTGCGCACGGTGGGGCGCATCAGCTCCAGCTCCCTGGTGATCCAGGGCCGGCAGGTGTCGCGTTCGGCCGTGCTGGGCTTGTTGTCCGGCGGGGCGCAGCGGACCGGGTCGGTGATCCGGACGCCGGACAGCTCCAGGCCGTCGCCGTGGCGGACGGACTCGGGGCGGTTGGCGAGCCCGAGTTCGTACAGGGCGGCGTAGAGCAGGTCGCCGGAGGGGTCGCCGGTGAAGATCCGGCCGGTGCGGTTGGCGCCGTGGGCGGCGGGGGCGAGGCCGACCAGGACGAGCGGGGCGTCCGGCGGCCCGAAGCCCGGGACGGGGCGGGCCCAGTAGTCCCAGTCCCGGTAGGCGCGGCGCTTGGTCCGGGCGGTCTCCTCGCGCCACCGGACCAGGCGCGGGCAGGCCCGGCAGCCGGTGACGACGCGGTCCAGCGCGGCGAGCCCGCCGGCCCGGACGGCCGCCTCGGCGGGATGGCGGGGGTCGTCGGGGTCGTCGGCGGGCGAGGAGGACGCGGCCACGGTCGGCATGGCCAGGATCCTAGAGGCTCCGGGACGTTCGCTCCGGCGCGGACCGGGCAGGCGTAGCGTGGAATCAGTTGCTCCGGCGGTCCCCGGCCGGTCAGGGTCGGCGGAGGCCGGACACGCCGGTGTGCGCGCAGGCCGCGAGGAGGCCGCCATGATCGTCGATGCGGTGCTGGGGGCCCTCGGAGCACTGGCCGGGCTGGGGGCGATATGGGCGAGCCTGAGCATCAGGGTCGTCCAGCAGTTCCAGAAGGGTGTGGTGTTCCGCTTCGGGAAGGTGCGCGACGAGGTGCGCGATCCCGGGCTGGTGGCGCTGATGCCGATCGCGGACCGGCTGCGCAAGGTGAACGTGCAGATCGTGACGATGCCGATCCCGGCGCAGGAGGGCATCACCCGGGACAACGTGACCGTGCGGGTGGACGCGGTGGTCTACTTCCGGGTGGAGGACCCGGTGAAGGCCACCGTCAACGTGCAGGACTACAACTTCGCGATCTCCCAGGTCGCGCAGACCTCGCTGCGCTCGATCATCGGCAAGAGCGAGCTGGACGACCTGCTGGCCAACCGGGAACCGATCAACCAGGGGCTGGAGTTGATGATCGACAGTCCGGCCCTGGGCTGGGGCATCGAGATCGACCGGGTGGAGATCAAGGACGTCGCGCTGCCGGAGTCGATGAAGCGCTCGATCGCCCGGCAGGCGGAGGCCGAGCGGGAGCGGCGGGCCCGGATCATCACGGCGGACGGCGAGTACCAGGCCTCGGAGCGGCTGTCGGACGCCGCGGCGGTGATGAGCAAGACCCCGGCCGCGCTCCAACTGCGGCTGTTGCAGACCGTGGTGGAGGTGGCCGCGGAGAAGAACTCGACGCTGGTGCTGCCCTTCCCGGTGGAGCTGCTGCGCTTCCTGGACAGCGCGACGGAGGTCCAGCAGCGGAACCTGCTGACGGCTGCCGCGGTCGCGGCCGGGGCGAAGGCCGTGGAGGAGGCGGTGGAGAGCGGCGAGGTGTCGGAGGAGGAGCTCGAACCGGAGCAGCCCAGGCACGAACCCCCGCCCCTGGAGGAGGTGTTGGAGAAGTCGCCGCTGGTCGGTCCGGAGTCGCCGGACGGCCGGGTCGGGCAGGGCGACGGGGTCGAGCAGGGCGGCCGTACGGGCCCGGCCGGGGGCGGCTGAGCGCGCCGGCCCCGGTGGCGTCGGCCACCGGCCCGGACCACGATGGACGGGGGGAAGGGAAGCCAGGCCAGGAGGCGGACCATGACCATAGCCAGCGACATCATGCACCCGGGCGCCGAGTGCATCGGCGAGCACGAGACGCTCGCGGCCGCCGCCCGGATCATGCGGGAACGCCATGTGGGCGCCCTGCCCATCTGCGGGCCGGGCGACAAGCTGCTGGGGATCGTGACCGACCGCGACATCGTGCTGCGCTGCGTCGCCGAGGGCCGTGACCCGGCGTCGGTGACGGCGGGCGAGCTGGCGCAGGGGCGCCCGATGACGGTGGAGGCGGACGAGGACTGCGAACAGGTGCTGCGGGTGATGGAGCAGTACCAGGTGCGCCGGCTGCCGGTGATCAACCACCCCGAGCACAAGCTGGTCGGCATGATCAGCGAGGCGGACATCGCGCGCGGTCTGCCGCGGGCGCGGGTCGCCGAGTTCGTCTCGGCGGTCTGCGCGGAGCAGGAGCCCGTGGGGGCCGCTCAGGGCTGACACCGCCGAGCGCCCCGGGCCGCGGCCATCAGCGCCTGGCCGGGCAGGGCGCCGCCCTCGCGGGCGAGCCGGGCGAGCCGGTCGGACCGGGGCGGCCGCAGGACGGCGTGCTGCTCGCCGGTCTCGACGGTCGACAGGCCCGGATCCCGTACCCGGGGCGCGCAGTGGTCGGCGGGAACCCGGTCCGCCTCGGTGGTGGTGGGGGTCGTCGCGCCGTTGTGCCGGGGGTGTTGGCGCGGTGTCAGGAGGCCGGAGCGGCCAGGGTGTCGAGGTGGCGGCGCAGCACCGCGCGCAGCTCGTCCGGGCCGACCAGGTCGGGGTGCTGGACGGCCTGGAGGGTGAGGCCGTCCAGCAGGGCGGAGAGCCGGCGGGTCTCGACGCCGAGGTCGAGGCCGGGGGCCAGGCCGCCGGAGCGCTCGGACTCGGTGAGGACGCGGCGGACCAGGTCGTCGAGTCCGGCCTGCATCTCGGCGGCGCGGGGCCGCAGGTCGGGCCGGGTCCGGGCGGCGGTGACGAAGGAGAGCCAGAGCGCGGACTCCTCCCGGCGTCCGGCGTCCAGCGGGAGGGTCTCGGCGAGCAGCCGGACGGTCCGTTCGCGCCGGTCGGTGCCGGCGGTGGCCGGGTCGAGCAGGACGGCGGCGTGGGTCCGGATGCGGGCCTCGATCCGGTGGGCCAGCTCGCCCATCGCGAAGATCATCAGCTCCGAGCCGCCGGCGAAGTAGTGCCGTACCGAGCCGATGGCCAGTCCGGCCTCCTCGGCGACGTTGCGCAGGGAGGCGTGCTCCAGCCCTTCCCGGGCCGCGACGCGCAGGACGGCGTCGGCGACGGCCTGGCGGCGCTCGGCGGGGTCGACGATCTTCGGCATGTTGCCGTTATAGCACGGGCGAGCTAAATTGCTGATTTAGCACGGTCGAGCTACAAAACTTCGGGGGAGTGGGAATGGACAACTGGGTGTACGTGGGGCTGGTCGCCGCCGTGGTCGTGGTGGTGGTGATCAGGCGGCTGCGTGGCGAGCCGCTCAACGCCCGGGACCTCTTCGCGGCGCCGGTGATCCTCACCGGCCTCGGCGCTTGGGCGCTCGCCCAGCGGCACGGCCTCGGCGCGGCCGACTACGGCTGGATCGCGGCGGGTGCCGCGCTCGGCCTCGCGCTGGGGGCGGTGCGCGGTGCCACCATCCAGGTCTACGAGCGGGAGGGCGTGCTGTGGCAGCGCTACACCGGGCGGACCTTCCTGGTCGCGGCGCTCTCGCTCGCGGTGATGGCCTGTTTCGCCGCGCTCGCCGGGCACTTCGGCCTGGCCCCGAACGCCAGGCCGGTCCAGCTGTCGATCGGCGTGGGCTTCCTGGGGGAGGCCCTGGTGGTGGGCTGGCGCGGGGTCTCCTCGGGCACTCCGTTCGCGCCCGAGCAGCGGGGTTCGAGCCCCCTCGACCGGCTCCGCCGGTAACATTGGTTGTCAGAGCGGGATTTGGTAACTAAGGTTGTCGGCATGACGATCGCGGAGATCACCCATGAGGAACAGACCGAGCTGGCCAAGGCCCTTCTCGACGCCCTCGGCCCCCTTGCCGCCGCCGTGCGCGCCCGCGCGACCGGCCTGCCCGCGGAGCGGATGTGGGACGCCGAGCCGGTCGAGGCCGCCCTCTCGGTGCTGTCCGCCTGGAAGCTGGTGGACGCCGAGGTCAAGCGGCTCACCGCGGGCGCGGCCGCTACCGCGGGCTCCTACGGCGCCGGGTACGAACAGCTCGGCGCCGCCTGGGGCATCACCCGGCAGGGTGCCCGGAAGAAGTGGCCGGAGGCCGTCAGTCGTCCGGTGGCGCGCCCGGGATCGCTCCGACTGTTCGGCGGAACAGTCGAGTTGATCGAGGACGCGGCCGCCGGCGGCTGGCGCTGGACGGCCATCGGCGCCGACGGCACGACCGGCGCGGCCGCCGTCGGCCACCGGACCCGGGAGGAGGCCGCGGCGCACGGCGGGGCCTTCCTCGCGGCGCACGCACCCGGCAAGGAGCCGCAGGACGCGCCGGGGCGTGTCTGACGACGCCCTCGTCACCTCGCGGACCGCAGCTCCCGGGCGATCAGCTCCGCCAGGTGCAGGGCCTGCCGCCCGTCGGCGAGTTGGTCGATCTGGGTGCGGCAGCTGAAGCCGTCCGCGAGGACCACCGTCCGCGGCCCGGCGGCCCGCACCTCGGGCAGCAGCACCCGCTCCGCGATGGCCTCGGACACCTCGAAGTGGCCCCGCGTGAAGCCGAAGTCGCCCGCCAGGCCGCAGCAGCCGGAGTCCAGCACCCGGTTGTTCAGGCCGAGCCGGGCCTCCACCCGGCGGTCGGCGGCGCTGCCGAGCACCGCGTGCTGGTGGCAGTGCGTCTGAGTGAGGGCGTCCAGCGGGATCCGGGGGAGCGGGGCGTCCGGGGCGTACTCGTCGAGGAACTCGGCGAAGGTGCGGGTGCGGTCGGCGAGCGGGCGGCCCTGTGCGCCGAGCAGCCGGGGCAGGTCCTCGCGCAGCGTCGCGGTGCAGCTGGGGTCCAGGCCGACCACGGGGGTGTCGGCCTGGACCCCGGCTCCCGTCAGCGCCCGCAGGCTGCGCCGCAACACCCGGCGGGCGGTTCCGAGTTGGCCGGTGGAGTACCAGGTGAGGCCGCAGCAGACCGGTCCTGCGGGCAGCCGGACGTCGAAGCCCAGGTGCTCCAGCACCTCGACGGCCGAGCGCGGCACGTTCGGCTGGAGGTGGTCGGAGAAGGTGTCCGGCCACAGCAGCACCGGCCGGGCGCCCGCCGGGGCCGGGTGGGCGGCGCGGTGCCGCCGGTACCAGGCGGTGAAGGTCTCCGGCGGGAGGACGGGCAGCACCCGGCGCGGGTCGATCCCGCCGAGCCGCTTGATCAGCCCGCCGGCCCGGGAGCGGGCGAGCGTGTTGGCCGCCCCGGGGGCGAGCGCGACGGCCCGCAGCCAGAGCGGCAGCCAGCCCATCGAGTAGTGCGCGAGCGGCCGCGGCCGGTGCCGGTAGTGCTGGTACAGGAACTCGGACTTGTAGGTCGCCATGTCGACGTGGACCGGGCAGTCGCTCGCGCAGCCCTTGCAGCTCAGGCAGAGGTCCAGCGCCTCCCGGACCTCCTCCGAACGCCAGCCGTCCGGGACGGCGTCCCCGCGCAGCATCTCGGCGAGCAGCCGGGCCCGACCCCGGGTGGAGTGCCGCTCCTCGCCGGTGGCCAGGTAGCTCGGGCACATCACCCCGCTGCCCGGGGCCACGCACTTGGCGACGCCCACGCAGCGGTGCACCGCCTTGACCAGGCTGCCGCCGTCCTGTTCGTACGGGAGGGCCAGCGGCAGTGTGCGGCGCGGGGCGGTGACGAAGCGCAGGTCGGCGTCGAGCGGGCGGGGATCGACCAGGGCGCCCGGGTTGAGTAGATTCTCCGGGTCCCAGATCCGCTTGAACTCGCCGAAGAGACCGATGACTTCGGGTGGGTACATGCGTGGCAGCAGCTCGGCCCGGGCCTGGCCGTCGCCGTGCTCGCCGGAGAGCGAACCACCGTACGAGACCGCCAGATCGGCCGCCTGCTCCAGGAACTCCCGGAAGACCAGCACCCCTTGGGGTTCGTCCAGCGGGAAGTCGATCCGCAGGTGCACGCAGCCGTCGCCGAAGTGCCCGTACGGGACGCCGCGCAGGCTGTGCCGGCGCAGCAGGGCGCGCAGGTCCCGCAGGTAGTCGCCGAGCCGCTCGGGCGGGACGGCGGAGTCCTCCCAGCCGGGCCAGGCCTCGCCGCCCCCGGGCAGCCGGGTGACGATTCCCGCGCCGGCCTCCCGGACGGCCCACAGCTGGCGCTGCTCGACCGGGTCGGTGACCAGGGCGACGGAGGCCGAGCGCTCGCGGCGCACCGCGTCGCCCAGTCGGCGGGCGGCCTGGTAGGCGGCCAACGGGGTGTCGCCGCCGGTCTCCAGGAACAGCCAGCACTCGCCGGCGGGCAGCCGGTCCAGTGCGGTCGGGCGCGGGCCGGCGGCGAGCAGTGCGGCGATCAGGTCGGCCGCCATGCCCTCGGCGGTCAGCGGACCGTACGGGAGCAGTGCCGGGACGGCGTCGGCGGCGGCGCCCTCGTCGGGGTAGCCGGCCACCACCAGGGCCCGCGCGGGCGGGTCCTCGACCAGGCGGACGGTGGCGCCGAGCAGCAGTGCGCAGGTGCCCTCGGTGCCGGTGAGCGCCCGGGCCAGGTCGTGGCCGTGCTCGGGCAGCAGCGCGTCCAGCGGGTAGCCGGAGGTGCGGCGGGGCAGTTGCGGCATGCCCTGCCGGATGACGGCGAGGTTGCGGTCGGTGAACTCCTGCAGCTCGGTGTGGAGTTCGCCGACCCGCCCGGGCCGTGCGGCGAGCGCGGCGCGCTCCGCGGGGGTGAGCCGCCCGCCGACGGTCAGCTCGGTGCCGTCCGCGAGCAGCAGCTCCAGCCGCTCGACGTTGTCGGCGGTGCGCCCCCAGGCCAGCGAGTGCGAGCCGCAGGAGTCGTTGCCGATCATGCCGCCGAGGGTGCAGCGGCTGTGCGTGGACGGGTCGGGGCCGAAGCGCAGCCCGTGCGGCCGGGCGGCGCGCTGGAGGTCGTCCAGCACGGTGCCGGGCTGGACGCGCGCGGTGCGGGCCCGCGGGTCGAGCTCCAGCACCGCGCCGAGGTGGCGGCGGAAGTCCAGCACCACCGCCCCCGGGCCGATCGCCTGCCCGCCGATGCTGGTCCCGGCCCCGCGCGCCACCACCGGCACCCGGTGCTCGCGGCAGAGCGCCAGCGCGGTGCGCACGTCGTCGAGGTCGGCGGGTTTGACCACGCCGAGCGGCAACTGCCGGTAGTTGGAGGCGTCCTGACTGTAGACGGTGCGTTCGGCGGCGCCGAAGCGGACCTCGCCGCGCAGCACGGCGGACAGCGCGCGGGCCAGCTCGGCCCCGGGGGCGGCGGACGGACGGCTCACCAGGGACCTCCCAGGAGTACGGCTCCGCCGATGATCGCAGCCGTACCGTCGTACCGGTACCGGGCACGACGGGGGTACCGCCGACAGGGTGTCCTGTGGCACGCTCGGCGGTCATGATCGAAGAATCCGCGGCCGTGGACCCGGCCGGCCCCGACGCCTACCTCGCCCGCCTCCCGATCGGCGAGCCGCTGCCCTTCCCGGCGGACGGCGCGCCCTCCTGGGAGATCTTCCCGTACGAGGGCGAGCTGACCGTCCGGGAACTCCGGGCGCCGGAGCTGCCCGAACCGCCCCGGAACGGCGAGGACGGCCCGGAGAGCTGCCCGGACTGCGCCCGGCCGGACGCCGACTTCCTGTGGACGGACGAGCACTGGCGGCTCGGCACCACCGAGGAGCCGGACGGACTGCCCGCCACGCTGCTCCTGTGGCCGCGCGCCCACCACGACCTGCTGGACCTGCCGGCCGAACTCTCCGCGGGGCTGGGCCCGATGCTCCAGCGGGTGGAGCGGGCCGTACGGTCGCTCGGCGGCATCGGCCGGGTCCATGTGAACCGCTGGGGCGACGGTTCCGCGCACCTGCACCTGTGGCTGCTCGCCCGGCCCGAGGGGATGGCGCAGCTGCGCGGCTCGACCCTGCCGCTGTGGATGGACGTGCTGCCGCCGATGCCCGCCGGGGTCCGGGCCGAGCGGGCCCGCCGGATCGCCGCCGCGATGGCCGCCGAGGGCGGCGTGGCGCAGGTCTGAGCGGGGTCATTTCCGCCCGGTGAGCGTGCCCCGCGCGATGTGGGAGAGCTTGGCCACCTCGAAGGCCGGGTAGGCGCCGCCCGCCAGCAGCGAGAACTTGATCCCTTCGCGGCCGCCCGGCCGGCGGTGGCCGGGCGGCTGGAAGCGGCGGTGGTGCTCGGCGGCGCGGTGGAAGAACTGCGGCCGCTCGGCACGGGTGACGCAGCCGGCCAGGTCGAAGACGAACAGGTAGTGCCGGATCATCCGGACGAACAGCGCGTCGCGCACCGCGTACAGGTGCGGCTGTTCCTCCAGCAGGGCGAAGCTGCGCTCGTACTGATCGAACAGGTCGAAGACGCTGCTGCCCGGGCCGCCCGCCGGGTGGACGGTCTCCCGGCGGCGCAGCTGCACGCACTCGCGTGCCAGCACGGCGGCCTTCCGGGCGCCGAGCAGCGCGGCGTGCGCGACCGGGACCTCCTCGTAGCGGCCGGGCGGGAAGGCCAGGCCCAGTTCGGCCCAGTGGCCGCGGCGGATCAGCCGGTCCCAGATCAGCGGCGGCGCGCCGAACAGGGCGGGCCGGTCGAAGGGGGCGAACGGTTCGGGGCCGGCCTCGGCGAGCAGGGCCTCGGCCCCGCCCGGCCAGTCCCGGTCCTGGTGCCGGCGGGAGTGGCCGAACAGCAGCACGTCCACCGGGCCGGTCTGCCGGAGCCGGTCGGCGAGCGTCCGGAGCGCGTCCCGGGGCAGCAGGTGGTCGGCGTCCAGGAAGAGCAGGTACTCGCCGCTCGCCCGTGCCGCGCCCGCGTTCCGGGCGGCCCCGACCCCGACCGCCGCGGTCAGGTGCAGCACCGACACCTGCGGGTGCCGGGCCGCGTACGCGTCGGCGAGCCCGCCGGCCGTCCCGGGGGACCGGTCGGCGACGACGATCACCTCGACGTCGGCCAGGGACTGCGCGAGCAGCGAGTCCAGGCAGTCGGCGAGCTGTTCGTGCTGGTCGTAGGCGGGGAGCACGACGCTGATCAGGGGTGAGGGCATGACGCCGGAGCGTAAGAGGGCCTGCGGACCGTGGCAAAGGTCTGACGGTCCGTAATTCCGATCAATCAGTGGCAAATCGTACGAGTGTGCGCCATATCTTCACGCCGCCTTCCGGACGTGTCCACGCCCGTACCGGCTCCCGGCCTGCGGGAACGTGCGCCGGGGCCCGCGACGCGGGGTGCGTCACGGGCCCCGGGGAGCCGAACCGGTGGTTCGGCCTAGTACCAGTGGTGGGCCTGCCAGAACGACCAGGCGGCGCAGGGGCTGCCGTAGCGGGTGTTCATGTAGTTCAGGCCCCACTTGATCTGGGTGGCCGGGTTGGTGCGCCAGTCGGCGCCCGCGGAGGCCATCTTGGAGCCGGGCAGGGCCTGGACCAGGCCGTAGGCGCCGGAGGAGGCGTTGACCGCGAGCGGGTTCCAGCTGCTCTCGCGGAACACGATGTTGCTGAAGCACTGGAGCTGGCCGGCGGGGACGATCTGCGCGGCGATCTGCTGCGGGGTGCCGGAATAGGCGGCCGGGGCGCTGGTGAGGTTCTGGCGCTCCTGGGAGCGGGAGGCGGCGGCCTCGGCGTCGGCCTTGGCCTTGGCGTCCGCCTGGGCCTGCGCCTCGGCCTGGGCCTGGGCGGCGGCGTCCGCCGCGGCCTTGGCCCGGGCCTCCTGGGCGGCCTGTTCGGCGGCAGCGGCAGTGGCGGCGGCGTCGGCCCGGCCCTGGTCGGCGACCGGCTCGCTGTCCACCGAGACGGCGGCCACGGGGGCGGCCTCGGTCGCGTTCCCGGCCTGCGGGATGGCGAGGGCGGCGGTGGCGGCGCTCGCGACCACGAGGGTGGCGACACCGGTGATCAGGGAGTTGCGGCGGGCATGGCTGAGCTGCATGGGGCGGGCGATCCTTCTCCGTCGGGGGCCGTGCCGGTGGCACCGGGGGCGGGGCGTCGCACGGGCTCCGGGCGGGCGGGGCTCGTGCGGCCGCCCTGGGCGGCCGTGGCGCCCCGGCGGTGGCGGCGGGGGCGGGCGGGCCGTGCGGCGGCGGAGGTGGTCGGCTGCGCTGCCTGGCGACGGGCCATTCTTGGCAGGGCCGAGGACGGGTGGCAAAGGCGTTAGCTACTACGCGGCATCGTGGTTGCGGGGCGGCCGTGGCAGGCTTCGACGATGGCTTTGGTGTTATTTGTCCGAATTGCACACCCTGGAGTGGAGGCCGGGTCGGCGGCGACGGATCGCAGGGGCGGCAGCCGTGGTGGCCTGTGTTCTTCAGGCGGGGCGGGGTCGTGGGCGGCCCGGTCCGGGTGCCTCGGCGGCGCCGGGCGGGGCGTTCGAGGGGGCCCGTCCACTATCGGGGATCGTGGATGGCGATCCCCCTGTGGGCGGGCTCACACGCGGGCCGGGGCGAGGTCGGCGCAGCGTGACCGGCCGGTGACGGCCTCAGGGGGTCGCGTACGGGTTGCCCGGAACGGGCCGCGCGGTGGCGGTGGGGAAGTCGGGGGCCGGGGCCGGCCGCTCCTCCTCCTTCTCCTCCTCCGGTGCGGTCGGGACGAGGTCGCGGGCCAGCAGGGTGGCGCCGGCGACGGCCCCCGGCATGGCGAGCACGGTGACCAGCGGCACCAGGAAGGCCAGCACCAGCGGCGTGCCGAAGCCCAGTGCCAGCCCGAGCCGGGCGCGCAGCAGTCGGATCCGCTCCGGCTGCGGCACCCGGCGCCGCTGCAGGGCGACGGCCGTCAGCTCGACGGTCAGGAAGAAGCCGGACACCAGGAAGCCGAGCGCGGGGACCACCGTCTGCCCGACCAGCGGGATGAATCCGCAGGCGAACAGCACCACGCCGAACGCGGCCACCCGCACCAGCACGTACACGCTGTCGCGCACCGCGATCAGCAGCTCCCGCCAGAGCGCGGTGTCCGGCGGGGTGGGCGCGCCGCCCTCGGTCTCGTCGACCGCGGCGCAGAGCGCCTCGTAGAAGGGCTGTCCGACCAGCAGGGTGACGGCGGTGAAGGTGAGCAGGGAGAACAGCAGGCCGCCGCCGAAGACGACCGCCGCGAGCGCGTCGCGCAGCAGGCCCCGCCAGGGAGTGCCCCAGTGGTCGGCGAACGGGGTGGCCCAGTCCGCGAGGTCCCGGGACCAGGCGCCGAGGAAGGCGAGCGCGACGACGTAGCCGACCAGCGCGAGCAGGGCCGGCAGCATGCCGAAGCCCCACCAGCGGCCGTGCCGGCCCACCCACTTCTGGCCCTCGACCAGGTACTTCATCCCCGCCGCAAGATCTCGCATGGGCGATCACCTTAGGGCTTCCGCACCCGGAACCGCGCATTGCCGTGTTCCTGCCAGTTCTGACCGGCAAGGACCGCCCCCTCCTGCCGCGCCGCCCGCCGGGCCACTCTCGGTCTTCCCCCACCTGCAAGGAGGATCTGATGAAGCGTCAATTCGGCAGAGTAGTCGGCCTGCTGGCCGGCCTGGTGCTCGGCGCCGGCATGCTCGTGCTGCCCGCCGCCGCCTCGCCCGCGCCGTCGCCGAGCGTGGTCGGCGGCACGCGGGCGACGCAGGGCGAGTTCCCGTTCATGGTGCGGCTCTCGATGGGCTGCGGCGGCGCGCTGTACACCTCGCAGATCGTGCTCACCGCCGCCCACTGCGTCGACGGCACCGGTGCCGACAGCAGCATCACCGTCACCGCGGGAGCGGTCGACCTGAACAGCGGCAGCGCGATCAAGGTCCGCTCCTCGTACGTGTACCAGTCGCCCTCCTTCACCGGCGCCGAGAACGGCGACGACTGGGCGCTGATCAAGCTGGCCTCGCCGGTGAACAGCAGCCTGGTCAGCACCCTGCCGATCGCCACCTCCACCGCCTACGACACGGGCACCTTCACCATCATGGGGTGGGGTGCCGCGCGCGAGGGCGGCGGCCAGCAGCGGTACCTGCTCAAGGCCACCGTGCCGTTCGTCGACGACGCCACCTGCGCCCGCGCCTATCCGGGTCTGAACGCCGCCGGCTCGCTCTGCGCGGGCTACGTCGCCCAGGGCGGCGTCGACACCTGCCAGGGTGACTCCGGCGGCCCGATGGTCCGCAAGGACGCGGCGGGCCGCTGGGTCCAGGTCGGCATCGTCAGCTGGGGCAACGGCTGCGCCCGCGCGGGCTACCCGGGCGTCTACAGCCAGGTGAGCACGTACGCGGCCGACATCGCCGCGGCGGCGGCCGGCCTCTGAGCCCACCCGCCGGGCCCGGTCCGACCGGTGCGGCAGGGCCGGCCACCACTCCCGCAGGTGGTGGCCGGTCCTGCTGTTCCGTGGCGGACCGGGCGCCGCCGTGTCCCGGCAGCGGCCGCCGCGTCCGGGCCGGGGGTTCGGTGCGGGCGTTCACCGGCGCAGCCATTCCCCGGCCCGCCGCTGCTCGCGGGCGATGCGTCCGGTGGTGGTCGGAGGCAGCCGGGCGAGCAGGGCGGCGGCGGCATCGGCGTGACCGGCGAGGGCGTGGGCGCCGGCGAGGCGGGCGGTGACCAGGGCGTGGTCGCGCGGGTGGGCGGCCCGGTCGAGGAGCCGCAGGGCCCCCTCCAGCCGGGCCGCCGCGGTGCGGGCGTGGGCGGTACGGCCGGTGCGGAGCGCGAGGTCCCGGTGGCAGGTGCCGTGGGCGACGGCCAGGACCAGCTCGGCGCGCACCGTCCAGGGCGTCGGCACGCCGGTGAGCAGTGTGGCGTCGGTCAGCCGCCGGGCGTCGGCCAGCGTCCGGTCGGCCTGCGCCGCCCGGCCGGCCAGTGCGTGGGCGTGGGCCTGGACGAGGGCGGCCCAGGCCCACAGCGCCGGCAGGGGAGGGGCGGTGGTCCGGGCGGCCTCGGCCAGGGCGAGTGCGGTGGCCGGGTCGCCGAGCCACCAGTACAGGGCGCTCTGGCGGACGAGCAGGGAGGCCGCGGTGGCCCGGTCGCCGGTCGCGCGGGCCCACTCCAGCCCGGTGGCGTACCAGCCGAGCGCGCGGGCGGGGCGGTCGCCCTCGAAATGGGCCCAGCCGGCGAGCTCGGCGTACTGGGCGGCGAGCGAACGGTCGGCGCCGGGGGCCTCGCGGGGGCCGGGGTGCCGCCCGCCGAGCAGGGTGTGGGCGTGGTGCTCCAGGACGGCGGCCAGCTCCTCGCCGCCGATCCGGCCCGCGGCGGCGCGGTAGGCGGCGAGCAGGTGGGCGAGCACCTCGACGGTGGCGGCGTCCGGTGGTGCGGCGCGGGCGGCGGGCGGTGTCCGGGCGGCGGCGCGTTCGCCGAGGCGTTCGCGCTCCTGCCGGACGGTCTGCCAGAGTTCGGCCAGCTCGCCGTCGGCGAGCAGGAGTTCGTCGGCCCGGGTGGGCATCCCCGGCGGCGGCCAGCGGCGGGCGTTCTCCACCCGGCTGATCAGCGAGTCGTGGTAGCCGAGCAGCCGGCCGAACTCGGCCTGGCTGAGGCCGCGGGTCTCGCGCCAGTGGCGCAGCCGGCGGCCGAAGCGCAGGCGGGCGGACTCGGGTTCCGTACGGGGCGGCGGCGGGGGTGGCGGGGCCGGGGGCGGTGGGGGCGGTGCGGGAGTGGGCAAGGGCAGCACGGGGTCTCCCGGAGGGGGCGGGGGAGCGCTCGTGGGGGAGCGTCATGCCCTGGTATCCCCGTTGACGTGCCTTGGTCAAACGAGAGGGGTGGATGGCGGGCCGGGAACGGCGCCGGGCCCGGGAGCCTCCGCAACGGCTCCCT
>NZ_JBHXEM010000032.1:0-77009 GCF_042724755.1 Kitasatospora sp. NPDC127067
CGGCGGGGGCCGCCGGGCGACCGCGCCCGCTGGGCACTCAGACGGCCGGCGTCTCCGGCCTGCACGGCACCGGCCTCCGACGGCACGGACCAGTTGTTCCAGTGCCAGTCGAAGTACTCCGCGCTCTCGGGCGTGTGAGCGGTGCACCGCCTGCCCTCGAGGGTCTTCGCCACCACGAGGAGGTCGGTGCAGGCCGCGCCCTTCTCCGACACCTCCACGACCCCTTCCGAGGACACCCGGATGAAGCCGTCCTCGAACAGGGCGTCGCAGCCGAGCACACAGGCGGCCATCACGTTCGCCAGGTGGGAGCGCTGCTCGAGGTTGCTCTGCGACCTCTTCCGCACGTGCGCCGCGCGAACGAGCCCCTGGGGCAGCTCCCGTCCACAGAGGTCACAGCGGATGGAGCTCCTGCCGTTGAACTTCTCGCGCCGAAGCCGGGCCTGCTCGCGGCGGGCGAGCGCGACCACGGGGCGGTCCAGGTTGTCGCCCAACTCCAGGTAGCGGTCCTGGTTCTGCGGCGAGCTCGGGCCGTGCCAGCCGACGACGGGCGCCGTCGCTCCGGGCGCGCCCGGCTGGTGCTCGATGGAGTCGACCAGCCTGGTCATCACCTCGGGGTCGGCCACCGGGACCGGGGCCCCCTGCTTGTTCGCGGAGAGCCGGAAGGCCTCCATCGCCGCATCGCCGAGCTGCCCTCCGGCGACGGTGGCCTCGAGGTCCAGGATGTTCAGGCGAACGCGCACCGGGTAGCGGTCGTCTGGCCAGACCTCGGCCTCGTCCTGGTACACGGCTCCGGTGACCTGGGCGACGGCCAGCTCGCGCAGGACCGCATCGGCCCACTGGCCCTGGGGGACACGGGCGTTCGGCCCCCGGTGGCCGAACAGGACGTAGTCACCCGGCTTCAGCCCGGCCAACACCTGTGGAGTTTCGGCCTTTGCCGCGGTGTCGTGCTTCCAACCCCATATGGACTCGCGCAGGCCGATCTGGAAGTTCCGCTTCGAAGCGGCTGGGACGTACACGGCAACGACGGACACGTCGTGCATCCTCCTCGGTTCGACTCCCTGCCGCGTGGGCCGGGGAGTTGCTTGGTTCGGACGGGCGGTGCCGCGTGTCCCGCGGTGGTGGGAGAAGACGGCACAGTGCCTGTCTATCAGACGGCACTGACAGACAGGCCCGGCCTACTGTCCGGCGGCCGTCTTCATGTAGGCGGTCCAGATCCGGGCCGGCACGGTGGCGTCGGAGGTGTCCGGGGTGGCGCCGCCCAGGCCTTCGAGGGAGAGGAGCTTCATGTCCTTCAGGTCCGCGCGGAACACGGTGACCGCCGTCGACAGCTGCCCGTTGTAGCCGACGAACCAGCCCGCCGTGCGGTCCGCGGTGGTGCCGGGTTTGGCGGCCAGGTTCGGGCCGGCCTCCGCCGCCGGCTTGGCGGCCCCGTCGCGGACGGAGCCCTTGAGTGCCGCGTCCACCTCGCCCGCGACCGCCGGGGTGAGTGCCTGGGTGGCGGCGGGCAGGCGCAGGGGGAGCTGGACGCCGTTGCGGGAGATCCTGAGCACCGAGTACGGGTCGGTGTGGGAGCCGCCGGCCGCGAAGGCGGCGTACGCGTCGGCGGTGCGCAGGGCGCTGGGGGTGGAGTTGCCGACGCCGAGGGCCGGGACGAGTTCGCCGAGGCTGTTGGGGAGCAGGCCGAGGTCGGTGGCGGTCTTCTGCACCTTGTCCAGGCCGACGTCCATGCCGAGCTGCATCAGCGGCCCGTTGACGGACTGTTCGACCGCGTTCCGCAGGGTGACGCTGCCCCAGTTCCGCTTGCCGTCGTTGGCGGTCTTGACGATCTTCCCGTCCCGTCCCCAGTACGGCCCTTCCGGGGTCATCACGTTCACCCCGTCGTCGCCGTTGTAGGTGGTGGTGGGCGCGACCGGGGTGCGGTCTCCGCCGCGCCGGCGCTGCACTCCCTCGCCGAGCCCGGCGGCGTACACCACCGGGGTGAAGGCCGAACCGATCGGCACCGTCGTGGTGTTGGCGTTGTTGAAGCCCTGCTTCAGGTAGTCGGGGCCGCCGTAGAGCGCGACGACCCGGCCGTCCGGGGCCAGCGAGGCGGCGCCGACCTTCAGGAGCTTGTCGGACTCCCGGTTGTCCGGGTCGATCCCCGCGGTGCCCTGCTGGACGGCGGCGACCAGGGCGTCGACCTTCGGCTTCTCGAAGGTGGTGCGGATCTGGTAGCCGCCGAGGTCGAACTGGGCCGGGGTGATGTCGCTGTGGCTCTCCACGTAGGCGCGGGCCGTGTCCACCAGGTACCCGATCTGGCCGCTCAGCCCCGCCGACTTCGGCTGCGGCTTGGGCTCGGGGAACACCGTGTACCGGGCGCGCTCGGCGGCGGACAGCTTGCCCACCTCCACCATCCGGTCCAGGATCCAGGACCAGCGCTCCTCGGCCCGTTCCCGGTTCCCCGCGCTGATCGCCGGGTCGTACTGCCCGGCGCCCTTCAACAGGGCGGCCAGGAAGGCGCCTTCGCTCGGGTCGAGCTGGGAGACGTCCTTGCCGTAGTAGGCGGCCGCGGCGCGCTCGATGCCGTAACTGCCGCGCCCGAACCAGCTGGTGTTCAGGTAGCCGGCCAGGATGTCCTGCTTGCTCATCCGGTCGTCCAGCTTGATCGCGATGGCGATCTCGCTGAGTTTGCGGGACATGTCCTGACGCTGGTTCAGGTAGATGTTCTTGACGTACTGCTGGGTGATGGTGGAGCCGCCCTGGGTGTCGCCGCCGGTGACCATCTGGACGACGGCACGGCCGATGCCGGTCACGGAGATGCCCGGGTCGGTGTAGAAGGTCTCGTTCTCGGCGGCCAGCACCGCCCACTGCACCGGCTCCGGCACCTGGGCGAGCGGCACCTCCTGCCGGTTGGTCGGGCCGATCCGCGCCATCTCGGTGCCGTCCGCCCAGTAGTAGACGTTGTTCTGCTGGGTGGCGAAGGAGTTGAGGTCCTCCGGGACGGCGGTGTTCGTGTAGAACCAGGCCAGCCAGCCCGTCAGCGCCGCCGCCCCGGTCCCGGCCACCAGCACCTGCTGCCGCCAGGAGGGGAGCCAGCGGCGGACTCCGCGCCGTCCGCGGCGCGGGTAGTCGATCCGCAGGAACCGGCGCAGGGGTGAACGCGGGGAGGCACCCGGCTCCGGGGACCGGCACGGGTCCGTCGACCGGCTCGGGGACGGGCTCGGGGAGGGGTCCGGGGACGGGCTCGGGGACGGGCGCCGCCCCCGGAGCGGGCGCCACGCCCGTAACGGCCTCCGACGCGGTGGGAAGCGCCACCGTCGCCGCCCGGGCTTCTCCTCTTCGGCGGCGCTGTCTTGCTGGGCACGCACAGTCCGGTCTCCGATTCGCTCGTGGGCGTGATCCTCCGTACACATAGACGCGGTGGGAACATCAGTACGTATGCCTCGCCTTGGTGTGATCATGGTCATACTCGGTGCGGTGAACCGGGGCGCCCGGTCCACGGACGGCGGGCGGACGGCAGGTGGACGGACGGCCGACGGCCGACCCGCGCGGGCACCGGTCCGCGACAGCCCCGGCCTACCGCCAGAATGACGCCATGAGGATGATCCAGACCGCCCTCGGCGCGACGCTGCTCCTGCTGATCGTCGGCAGCATCCTGCGCACGCTGGTCGTTCCGCGCGGGCTCTACTCGTCGCTGGTGATGCGGCTCTGGCGGATGCTGCGCGGGCTGCTGCGGCTGGCCGCCGGGCCGGGCCGCGGCTACCACGCGCAGGACCGGGCGCTCACCTGGCTTGCGCCGCTGGTGCTGCTGGGCATGCTCGGGGTGTGGCTCAGCTGCATGCTGACCGCCTACACCCTGCTGCTGCACGGCACCTCGGAGCTCAGCTGGTCGGTGGCCGTGCGCGAGGCCGGGTCCAGTCTGTTCACCCTCGGCTTCGCCAGCGGCGACCGGCTGCACCTCTCCGCGATCGACTTCCTGGCCGCCGCCAGCGGCCCGCTGGTGATCGCCCTCCAGATCTCCTACCTGCCGACCCTCTACGCCGCCTACCAGCGCCGCGAGACCGAGGTGACGCTGCTGCAGTCCCGGGCCGGCGAGCCCGCCTGGGGCCCCGAGCTGCTGGCCCGCCAGTCCCTGGTGGACACCGAGACCGCGCTCCCCCAGCTCTACCGGGACTGGGAGCGGCTGGCCGCCGACATCGGCGAGAGCCACTCCAACTACCCGGTGCTGCTCTCCTTCCGCTCCCCGCAGCCCAACCGCAGCTGGGTGGTCGGACTGATCGCCGTGATGGACGCCGCCGCCCTGCACCTGGCGCTCTGCCCGCGTTCGGCCCCGCCCGAGGCCCGGCTGGTGCTCCGGGCCGGCTTCACCGCACTGCGCGACATCGCCCGCTCGCTACGGATCGACTTCGACACGGACCCGGACCCGGACGTCCCGATCCGGCTGACCTACGCCGAGTACCTGGGCGCCGTCGCGATGATCACCGCGGCCGGTTTCCCGCGTGAGCGCCCGGTCGAGGAGGCCTGGGCGCACTTCCACGGCTGGCGGGTCAACTACGAGGCCCTGGCGTACGAACTGGCCCGCCGCAGCGACGCCGTCCCCGCGCTGTGGACCGGCCCGCGCGACTTCCGCGCCCCGGTCATCCCGCCGGCCCGCCCCGCCGACCGCCGGCCGTCCTCGGCCCCGCCGCCGGCCGGGCCGTCGCTGCCGCCGGTGCCGCCGGTCTGAGCGGTCCACTGCGCGCCGACGCCTCCTGGATCGAGGGCCTCTCCCTCGTCGCCGCCGACGAGCACGGCACCGCCGTCGGCCACGCCCTGCTGACCCGCTGCCACATCGGCGACGTCCCGGACGAGGCGCTGATGGCCCTCTCCCTGGACACCCGACCACCCGCTGCCCGCGGGCACCGTCCGCTACGCCGCGCCGTTCGGCATCTGACGGACGACGCCGGGCGGGGCACCCACGTGCCCCGCCCGGCGCCTTTCCGAACCATCGGTCCCTACCCGGCGTCCGTCCGAACCGCCAGTCCCTACCCGGCGTCCTTCCGAACCGCCGGTCCCTACCCGGGCCCGGCCGCGTCGACCGCTCAGACCTCCACCGGGCCGCCGCTCGCCAGCGAACGCTCGGCGCCGACCAGGATCTCCACCACCCGCAGCCCGAAGTCCGCCCCGCAGGGGTGCGGCTCGCCGGAGGCGGCCGAGGCCCGCAGCGCGTCCAGCGCCCGGTGCAGGGCCGCGACCGGGCCCTCGCCGCGCGGGGGCAGCTGCACCACGCCGTGCTCACCGCGCAGCTCCATGCCCGTCCCGCCCGCCGCGAGCGGCGCGGTCAGGCTGAGCGCGAGCGTGCTGGAGGCGCCGCCGGCGTGCCGCACCACCAGGTGCACGGTGTCCAGCGGGCCGGCCGCCGCCGTCACCTGGGTCGCGTCGCCCAGTACCGGCAGCAGCACGGACAGCGCGTGCGGGCCGACGTCCCACAGCGCGCCCTTCTCCACCCGCCACGGCGAGGCCGCGTACGGGCTGGTGCTGCCGGGCGCGAACACCGAGCCGAGCCAGTCCGAGCGGCCGGTGAACCAGCCGCCCAGCTCCGCCTGCCGCTCGATCCACGGGATCTGCTCGCCGCCGAAGCGCACGGTGAAGAAGACCACCGAGGCGACCTTGTGCTCGCGCACCGCCTCGGCCACGGCCCGGGCGTCCGGCACGGTCAGCGCGACCGGCTTGTCCAGCAGCAGGTGGCAGCCGGCCTCGGCGGCCCGGACCGCGAGACCCGCCTGCACGGTCGGGGGCAGCGCGATGGAGACCGCGTCCACCTCGGCCAGCAGCCGGTCGAGGTCCGCGTACCCGGGCACGCCGTGCGCGGCGCCCAGCGCCTCGGCCGCCTCCGGTCGGCGGCCCCAGACGCCGGTGAACTCCAGCCCGGGGTGCTCGGCCAGGACGGGCGCGTGCACCCGCTCCGCCCAGGGGCCGGTTCCCAGCAGTCCGATCCGCACGATGTCTCCGTTCTCCGGTCAGCGCGGGTGAGCGCGCGTGGTACAGGTGGGTGTGAGTGGTACAGGTGGGCGCGAACGGGCGCCGGTGATACGGGTGGGCCCGCGGACGCCCTGGCGGCGCGGGTCTCGGCCCTGGACTTTCAGCCCCGGACTTTCAGCTCCGGACTTTCAGCTCCGGACGCGGGCCAGGGTGAAGCCGTCGTAGCCCTTGCTGCCGACCGTCTGCACCGAGGTCGCGGTGACGCTCGGCTCGGCCGCGATCAGGTCGTGCAGCGCCCGGGTGCCGACCACCGCCGGGTCGGTGCCGGCCGGGTCGGCGACCGCGCCGCCGCGCACCACGTTGTCGACGATGATCAGCGAGCCCGGCCGGGTCAGTTGGAGCGCCCGGCGGAAGTACTCCGGGTTGCTCGGCTTGTCGGCGTCGATGAAGACCAGGTCGAAGGGGTCCGCGCGCTGCTCCACCAGTTCGGCCAGCGAGTCCGCGGCCCGGCCCACCCGCACCTCGGCGACCCCGGCCAGGCCGGCGGCCGCCAGGTTGCCCCGGGCGACCTCGGCGTGCCGGGGGTCCAGCTCCAGGGTGATCAGGGTGCCGTCCGCGGGCAGCGCCCGGGCCAGCCAGATGGCGCTGTAGCCGCCGAGCGTGCCGATCTCCAGGATCCGCTTCGCGCCCTGGGTCAGCGCCAGCAGGTGCAGCAGCTTGCCCTGGTTGGGGGCCACCGCGATGTTCGGCAGCCCGGCCGCGCGGGCGGCGGCCGTGGCCTGCTCCAGCACCGGGTCGTGTCCGACCAGCCGCTCGGAGAAGTAGGCGTCCACGGCGTCCCAGGTCGGCTGCGAAGACATCGGGCCCTCCGGAGTGCAAGATCGGCAGTACCCGACCGATGCTACTCCGAGGGCCCGAGGGCACCACGACGGTGGTGGTGGACGACCGGTCCGGGACCGGTCGGACGATCGACCGGCGCCTCGGCCGGAGGCCGACCGGGGGGCCGGCCGGCGGGGTGGTGTCAGTCGGCGACCGGCTCCTTCGCCGCGGCGGCGGCCTTGGCCGCCTCCTCCGCCTCGATCCTGGCGTGCGTCTTGGCGGCGCGGCGCTTCATGATCCAGGCCGACAGCAGGCCGATCACCAGCGCCGCCCCCAGGCCCGCCCACGAGAACCGGGCCAGCCAGGGCTCGATGCTCTTGCCGACCTTGTAGACCAGCAGCGTCGTACCGCCGGCCCAGACCACGCCGCCCAGCACGTTGGCGATCAGGAACTTCCAGTACGGCATCTTCAGCGCGCCCGCGAGCGGACCGGCGAAGATGCGCAGCAGGGCGATGAAGCGGCCGAAGAAGACCGCCCACATGCCCCACTTCTGGAACGAGCGCTCGGCGGTGGCCAGGTGGGAGGGCCCGAAGTGCTTGGGGAACTTGCGCCCCAGCTTCTCGAAGAGCGGCTTGCCCCCCTTGCGCCCGATCGAGTAGCCGATCGAGTCGCCGATGATCGCACCGGCGATCGCGCAGATGGCGACGCCCCACGGGCTCACCACACCCTTGACCGCCATGAGGGACGCCGTGACCAGGGCGATCTCGCCGGGCAGCGGAATGCCCAGCGACTCCAGCCCGATGATCAGACCGACAACGGCGTACACCGCCGTCGGCGGAATCCCCTCGATCCAGGCGTCGATGTGCAAGGCCAGTCCCTCCGTGACAGGACGGGACAGGCCGCCCTCCCCCTGGAGCAGCGTGCCCGTCCCGGCAAATTCGTCCGATGGCGGCACCCAGGCCGCTCCCCCAGAGCGAGCCTAACGTGCCGGGCGGCCTGTCCCCCCGGCCGATCACCCGTGGTTACGACGTACGCCCCGACACCATGGTTCCAGGTTGACCAGCGTTTCTTCAAGATTAGGCAAAACGCAGCGCGACCACGGACGGGCGCTGCTTGATCCGGCGCACGAGCGGCAGCAGGGTGCTCAGCGGCGGGCGTCCGCCCTCCGGGTACACCTCCCGCACGTCGACGACCCCCGGGTGCGCGGTGGCCAGCAGACCGCACTCGTCCGCGTCCATCCCGAACGGCATCGGCGGCGCCTGGTAGTACCGGTCCCGCAGCTTGCCCTCGACGGCCCGCCGGCTGAACCAGCGCGGCACCGCGTCCAGCACCATGGCCCCGCCGGGGAAGCGCTCGGCGCAGGCCGCGATCAGGCCGCGGACCTCCTGCGGCCGCAGGTACATCAGCACCCCCTCGGCGCTGATCAGCACCCCGTTCGCCGGGTCCACCCCGTCCATCCAGCCCGGGTCGGTGACCGAGTGGGCGACGATCCGGTGCCGCTCGTCCGGCGGCAGCAGCTGCCGACGCAGCGCGGCGGTCTCCGCCAGGTCCACCGACAGCCAGTTCGCCCGGCCGTTGTCGACCCGCCAGGCCTGGGTCTCCAGGCCGTCCCCGAGCCCGACCACGGTGCCGCGCGGGCAGCGGGTCAGGAAGTCGGACACCTCGCGGTCGAAGCAGGCCGCCCGCAGCGCCTGGAGCTGGCTCACCAAGGCGTTCTCCCCGAACCGCGTCGCGAACGGGTAGTCGATCCGGCCCACCAGCTCGACCGCCTTCGGGTCCGGCAGCACGGTGTCCGGCCGTCGCGCCTCCACCGCCCGGTGCCACAGCGTCCACAGCGCCGTCTCCGACACCTGTCCCAGCTCCGGCCGCACCCCGCCACTCATCGCTCGCTCCTTCGGACCTGGTCCCGTCGCGTCTCCGCCGTGGTCCCGCCACGTTCCGGCCGGTGTTCCGGCCGTGTTCCCGTCATGGGCATGAACCCGCCGATTCTGACACCCCGTCCGTCCCTCCCGTCCCGTCGACGCGCCGACGCGCCGACGCACCGGCGCACCGGCGCACCGGACCGGGACGGGAGGGTCGAGGCCCGGGTACGGTCCGCCTCCGTTGCTCAACCTCGTCGGCCCGGGCGAACAGCCGGGAGCGGGCGCCGGAGCGACCGGCGGCGGCCCGGGCAGGGTGGGCGGCGCGGGCAGGGTGGGCGGTCCGCGGGATAGCCCCCGGCAGCCACCGGTCCACCGTGGAGGCCGAGTTGTTCCACGCGGGGTACCGGCCGCGGAGCGGGCCCGGCCGCTGAAGGGGCGGCCGTACGGCTGGCAGCCGAGGTCCCGGCAGAGCATGATTGAATCATGTTCAGCTCGAAGCCAAACAGGAACCGGCATGAGCTACAAACCGATTGAGAGTTACGGGCTGATCGGGGACATGCACACGGCGGCCCTGGTCGGTACGGACGGTTCCATCGACTGGTGCTGCCTTCCCAGATTCGATTCACCGAGCGTGTTCGCCCGCCTGGTCGACGACCGGCGGGGAGGATATTTCAAAATATCGCCGACACTGCCGGGGCGCCGCCAGCAGATGTACATGCCCGACACCGCCGTCCTGATCACGCGTTTCCTGAGCACGGAAGGCGTGGGCGAATTGGTCGACTTCATGCCGGTCAAACGCTCGGATTCCGACGTGAAGTCTCATCAGATCGTCCGCATCGCCAAGGCGGTGCGTGGCAGCATGTCCTTCCGTCTCGATTGTCTGCCGGCCTTCGATTTCGCCCGAAAGGGACATGAAATCACCCAGGAGGGACGCGGAGCCGTTTTCCACGGCGGCGATTTCTCCATCGCCCTCACCAGCAGGTTCCCGCTCGCCACCGTGGACGACGGGGTCTGCGTCGAGTTCACCCTGCACGAGGGCGAGGAGGCCACCTTCCTCCTGCGCCAGGTGGAGGGCGCCGGCGGTGCGGGCGACCTGCTCGAAGCGCGGCTGACGGGGCAGGACCTCCTGCACCGCACCATCGACTACTGGAAGGCCTGGCTCGGCCAGTGCACCTACACCGGCCGGTGGCGGGAGATGGTGTGGCGCTCCGCCCTCACCTTGAAGCTCCTGACGCACGACCCGACCGGCGCGATCGTCGCGGCCCCGACCACCAGCATTCCCGAGGAGGTGGGAGGGGACCGGAACTGGGACTACCGCTTCACCTGGATACGGGACGCGGCCCTGACCCTCTCGGCGTTCATGCAACTCGGGTTCACCGAGGAGACCATCCGTTTCATGGGGTGGCTGGAGGAACGCGCGAAGGAGACCGGGGAGGGAAGTCCGCTGAAACTCATGTACCGGGTGGACGGGAGTTCCCGGCTCGACGAAATCGTCCTCGACCACCTTCAGGGATACCGGGATTCGCGGCCGGTGCGCATCGGGAACGGGGCGTCGCAGCAGCTCCAGCTGGACATCTACGGCGAGTTGCTCACGGCGATCGAGATCTTCGACGCACGTGTCTGCCACATCTCCTACGATCTGTGGCGACACCTTGAACGCATGGCCGAGTGGGTCGCGTCCAACTGGCACCGGCCTGACGAAGGAATATGGGAGATCCGGGGCCGGAAGCAGCACTTCGTCCATTCGAAGCTGCAGTGCTGGGCGGCCCTGGACCGGACCTTGCGGATTTCCACGCGCCGCGGTTTCCCGCTGGACAGCGGTCGCATGACGGCCGCTCGCGACGAGATCTTCAGGACGATCATGCGGGAGGGCTACGACGCCGAACGCGGCACCTTCGTGCAGTGCTTCGGGGCGAGCGCCCTGGACGCCAGCATCCTCACCATGCCGATGGTCGGCTTCATTTCACCGAAGGACCCGAGAATGCTGGGCACCCTGAGCAGGATCGTGGAGGACCTCTCGTCGGACAGCCTGGTGTACCGGTACGAGGTGAGCACGGCCGCGGGTGACGGCCTTCAGGGGAACGAAGGGACGTTCAACATCTGCACGTTCTGGCTCGTCGAAGCGATGGCTCTCGCCGGCCAGGTCGAACAGGCGAGGTTCCTGTTCGAGAAGATGCTCACCCACGCCAATCACCTCGGCCTCTTCGCGGAGGAGACCTCGGAAACCGGAGAGGGCGCCGGCAACTATCCACAGGCACTCACCCACCTGAGTCTGATCAGCGCCGCCTGCACCCTCGACCGGGCCCTGGGCGGAGGCACGGTATGAACGGGGACGAGCGTTCGGGGAGCGGCGAGTACCTGGGCCGGCCGACCGCATCCTGGGCAGCCCTCGCCCGGAGCGACGATCCGACCGAACGTCGGCTGGGCGTGTACGCGTTGGGAGAGACCGGTTCGGCCGACGCGGTGCCCCTGCTGGAGGCGGCACTGGACGACCCGCTCAGCTTCGTCCGGGTGTGGGCGGCGGCGGCTCTCGCGAGGGCGGATCCCGAACGGGAGGAGGACGTCGTCCGCGCCCTTTCGGCGGAGAGCTCAGACCCCGCCGGCTTCGTTCGCAGCCTGGTGGCCTGGTCCCTGGGCCGCCTCGACTATCAGCGGGCGGACAGCTCGGCAGCCGTTCGGACCCTTCGGCTCCTGCTCGACGATCCGGATGCCAGCGTCCGCGCCGAGGCCGAGCTCGCCCTGCACCATCTCGTCCGAAGTGCCGGCCGAGCGGATTCGGCCGACTGACGGCCGCCCGTCCCCGTCGCCCCGGGAACACCGAACCGGCCCGAACCGAACCGGCCAGGCCCACCGGCTCTGGCTTTGCGGAGGATTTCCGCAACAATGGTGATGGCAGGTTCATTTCGCACGACGACGAAACGGAACCGCCATCCGGCACCCGAGCCGCGCGGCGGATCGCAGGGCCTGCGATCCAGCGAAACGAGCACGGTGGCGGGCTATTGACCGGGCACTCGTACGCCCGGATCCTGCGGGGTGCCGAAATCCTTGCAGGGAGGCTTCGACATGAAATTTGACCAGCCATGCGTCCTGGTGGTGGACGACGATCCCGTCAACCGGATGCTCCTCACCAGGCTCGTCGAAATGGAAGGGTATCTGGCGATCACCGCGGAGGACGGCCAGGCGGCCTGCGACCTCCTGTCGACGAAAGACGTGGATGCCGTTCTGCTGGACATCGAAATGCCCGGGATGGACGGTTTCAGCGTGCTGGAGCACGTCCAGAAGGACGTCGCGACGCGCGATATTCCGGTCATCATGATTTCGGGGGTCGAAGACATGGACAGCATCGTCAAGGCGATCAGCCTCGGTGCGGCCGACTACATTCCGAAACCGGCCAACAAGGTCCTTCTTCGCGCGCGCATCGACGCGAGCCTCAACCGGAAGCGGCTGCACGACCTGGAGCAGGACCGGATCCGCGGGATGTTCGCCCGGTTCATCCCCCCGCCCATCGTCGACAAGGTCCTCCTGCAGGTCGACGAGGACCTCAGGCTGAAGGGGGAGAAGCGCACCGCGACGATCATGTTCGCCGACCTCCGCGGCTTCACCTCCTGGGCCGAGGACAGCGCTCCGGACCTGGTCATCAGCACCCTCAACCAGTACCTCGGCTCGATGAGCGACGTCATTCTCGACCACGGCGGAACCCTGGTGTCCTATCTGGGCGACGGGATCATGGCCGCCTTCGGGGCACCGATCGAGCAGGAGTTCCACGCCGACCTCGCCCTGGCGGCGGCCAGGACGATGGACCGGGACGCCCTGCCCGCCTTCAACGCGTGGCTGCGGCAGGAAGGACTGGGCACGGGGTTCCGCATCGGGATCGGCCTGAACAGCGGGCCGGTGATGTCCGGCACGGTCGGGTCCGCCCGCCGCCTGGAGTACGCGGCGGTCGGCGACACCACGAACACGGCCTCGCGTCTCGAACAGATGACGAAGGAGGCCTCGCACGCGATTCTGCTGTCCGGCGAGACCTACTCGATGCTGAGCAGCCCTCCGGACGACCTCGTCTTCGTCGGGGACCTGCCGCTCCGCGGGAAGCGGTCGACCGTCGGGGTCTGGGGCTGCCGCCGGAAAGAGGATTTCGGGCAGGACTCCTGAGGCACGGCGCCCCAGAACGGCCACCGGATGACAGAAGGAGAACACCTCCCCCCCCTGGCCCACCGCGAGCAACACCGAATGATCGTGTATTTTTCATCCATAAAACTTTCCATCCACCCCGGGCTCGCAAGTTCTTGCACCGACAGATCAGGCGTGCTGTACTTGTGACATATCGAGCAGTTTCCGCAGATTTGGTGCGTCAACAGAACGCAAAATCATGACCGAGGGTATCCACCGAGCCCGACCGGGCCCGGGAAACCCGGTCGGAGAACCTGGAACGATAACTCTTCGCAATCACTCGCCCTTGTCGGTCCAACATCCAGGATGGCCACAGAATGTCCATGCGAATTCATGTCACAGATTCCGGCGGAGCCGAGCGCGACGTCGTCCTGGAAGGGCGGCCGGAGATCCTGCCCAGCGCCTCGTCGGATCATTCGACGGCCATGTCCGGCGCCCAGGTGGTCGTGACCCGTTACGGGCAGCACCACCACTTCGAGCAGAACGGCGGAACCGAGTACGTGGACGGCCGGCTGCTGCCGGTGTTCAGCTGGACCTACAGCACGTCGATAGCCGAGTAGCACACCGACCGTCACACCGCGGCCGCGCGCCCGGGATCGACCCGTGCGGCATCCGTCGACCGCGGCACCCGTCGGCCCGATCCGGTGCGCCCCGGTGCGACCCGATGCGCCGCGGGTGGAGGAGCGTGATGTCCGTGGACGACAGAATCGCCGTCGTCGGGATGAGCTGCCGTTTCCCCTCGGCACCCGATGTCCGGTCCTACTGGTCCCTCCTGACCGGTGGCGCCAGTGCGATCTCCGCACCGCCCGACGATTCCCGGGCGCGGCTCCCGAACCGCCCCCGCTCCGGTGGATTCATCGAGAATCCGGCGGAGTTCGATGCCGACTTCTTCGGGATCTCGCCGAAGGAGGCGGCCGCGCTCGATCCGCAGCAGCGGCTGGCCCTCGAAGTGGCCTGGGAGAGCATCGAGGACGCCGGGATCCGGCCGTCCGCACTGAGCGGGCTCGACACCGGCGTCTACTTCGGGGCCATGCGCGACGACTACGCCGTGATCACACGGCGTCAGGGCGCGGGCGGCTACGGTCTGCACACCTTCGCGGGGCTCCAGCGCAGCATGATCGCCAACCGGGTGTCCTACGCGCTGCGGCTCGGCGGTCCGAGCATGACGGTGGACACCGGGCAGTCCTCGTCCCTGGTGGCCCTTCACCTGGCCTGCGAGTCCCTCCTGCGCGGAGACTCCGAAGCCGCCCTGGCGGGCGGCGTCAGTCTGCTGCTCGATCAGGACGGGGCAGCGGGAGCCGGGCAGTTCGGCGCCCTCTCGCCCGACGGCCGCTGCCGGCCGTTGGACAAGGATGCCAACGGCTTCGTGCCCGGCGAGGGCGCGGGGGTCGTCCTGCTCAAACCCCTGTCCGCGGCACTGGCGGACGGAGACCGGATCTACTGCGTCGTCCGGGGCAGCGGCGTCAACAACGACGGCGGCGGGCCGGGTCTGACGCACCCCAGCGTCGAGGCGCAGCAGGAGCTGCTGCGCCGGGTGAACGACCGCGCCGGGACCCTCGACTCGGTGCAGTTCGTGGAACTCCACGCCACCGGGACGCCGACCGGCGACGTGGTGGAGGCCCGGTCCGTGGGCGGCACGCTGGGCGCCGCCCACGACAGCGGACACCCGGTGGCGGTCGGCTCGGTCAAGGCCGCCATCGGTCACCTGGAGGCCGCGGCGGGGATCGCGGGCTTCATCAAGGCCGCTCTCTCGGTCTGGCACCGGGCGATCGTCCCGCAGCCGAACTACCGGGAGCCGTCCCGGCTCATCCGGCTGGGGGACCTGAACCTGCGGGTTCCGCTCGCCCTGGAGGACTGGTCGCCCCGGCGGGTGCCGCTGGTCGCCGCGGTCGACTCCTTCGGGCTCGGCGGCACCAACTGCCACGTGGTGGTGTCCGAGGCCCCTGGGACGGACGGAACGGAGCCGCGGGCGGAACGGGTGCGCTCGGAGCACGTCCATGTGCTGTCCGGGCGGACGCGGGAGGCCCTGCAGGCCCAGGCCCGTACGCTGCTCGGCCAGTTGACCTCGGCGGTCCGGGCCACCGAGGGCGTCGAGGCCACCGAGGACGTCAAGGGCGTCAAGGGCGTCGAGGATCCGGCCCCGGCTGCTTCGGGCGCCTTGTGGGGCACGCCGCCGGAATCGCTCGACGTCGCGTACTCGCTGGCGACGACCCGGACCCACTTCGACTGGCGCGCGGCCGTCGTCGCCGATGGGCAGGACGCGCTGCGGGAGGGACTGTCCCACGTCGCCGCGGGGAGCCCCTCGCCACTCGTCCGCACCGGCGAGACCTGCGGTCGGCAGGGCGTCGCCTTCGTCTTCACGGGACAGGGCAGCCAGCGTCCCGCGATGGGCCGCGGACTGCACCGGCACCAGCCGGTGTTCGCGGCGGCCTTCGACGAGGTGGCCGCGGCGTTGGACGCTCACCTCCCCCGCCCGCTGGCGTCCGTGGTGTTCGCCGACCCGGGTGGCGACGAGGCGGCGCTGCTGGACGACACCGCCTGCACCCAGCCGGCGCTCTTCGCGTTCGAGGTCGCGCTCCACCGGCTGCTGACCAGCTGGGGGATCCACCCGGACGTCCTGCTCGGCCACTCGATCGGGGAGCTGTCCGCGGCGTTCGTCGCGGGCGTGTTCTCCCTGCCGGACGCGGCGTTGCTGGTGGCGCAGCGCGGTCGGTTGATGAGCGCGCTCCCGGAGGGGGCGATGGCGGCGATCGAGGCCACCGAGGAGGAGATCGCCCCGCTGCTGGACGAGTGGAGCGGTCGGGTTTCGCTCGCCGCCGTGAACGGCCCCCGGGCCGTCGTCGTGTCGGGGGAGGCGAGCGGTGTGCGCGCGATGGCCGAGGCGTTCGGGCGCCGCGGAGCGCGCACCAGGATCCTCCGGGTGGCCAAGGGCTTCCACTCGCCCCAGGTCGACGAGGTGCTGGACGAGTTCGCGGAGGTCGCCGCGTCGATCCGGTTCCGTCCGCCGGAGGTGCCGGTGGTCTCCTCCCTGACCGGTGCCCCGGCGCGCGGGGAGGATCTGTGCACGGCCGGGTACTGGGTCGATCAACTACGGGGAACCGTACGGTTCTGCGACGCCGTCCGCGCCGCCGCCCGGAGCGGGGCCGCCCACTTCCTGGAGCTCGGACCCGACGCCACCCTGACCACGATGGCGGGGCGCTGCCTGGAGGCGGAGGGAGCGGACCACCGCGGCACGATCGCGCTGCTCAGCGACACGGTCCCGGAACCGGCCGCGCTGTCGGGGGCGTTGGCGGAGCTGTACGTCCACGGGGTCCCGGTCGACTGGTCCGCGGTCTTCGGGCACCTGCCCGCACGGCGGATCGCGTTGCCGACGTACGCCTTCCAGCGCAGGGACCACTGGCTGACGCCCGAGGGGGCCGCGGACGCCACCGTTCCCGCGGAGACCGGCCGCCCGCCCTCCGCAGCACCGACCGCACCGACCGAGCCTGCGGCCTCGCCCGCGGACCCGACGCACCTGTCACCGGGCCTCGCCGCCCTCGCCGGCCCGGATCCCGAACGGGCCGTCCTGGACCTGCTCCTGAGCCGCACCGGCGCCCTGCTCGGCTACCCGGCCGGCGAACGGATCGATCCGCGCCGCTCGTTCGCGGACCTCGGGATGAACTCCCTCACCGCCGTGCAGCTTTCCGTGGAACTCGGTACGGCCGTCGGGCGGACGCTGCCGGACACCCTGACGTACGACCACCCGACCCCGCGCGCCGCGGCGACCGAGGTGGTCCGGCTGCTGGCCGCCGGGGACGGGCGGACCTCCCGGGCCGAGGATCCGTCCGCCGGTCTCCCGGAGCAGGTCCGTGATCCGGTGGCCGTCGTCGCGCTCGGCTGCCGGCTGCCCGGCGGCGTCGGGTCCCCGCAGGAGCTGTGGGACCTGGTGCACGAGGGCCGGGACGCCGTCGCGGACTTCCCCCGTGACCGGGGCTGGGACCTCGACGGGCTGTTCTCCGACGACCCCGACGCGTCCGGGAGGACGTACGTGCGCCAGGGCTGCTTCCTGTACGACGCCGCGCAGTTCGACGCCGGCCTGTTCGGCATCTCCCCGCGCGAGGCGCTGGCGATGGACCCCCAGCAGCGCCTGCTGCTGGAGACCGCCTGGGAGACGTTCGAGCGCGCCGGCATCCCCGCCGATTCGCTGCGGGGCAGCGACACCGGCGTGTTCATCGGTGCGACCGCCCAGGAGTACGGCCCGCGGATGCGGCAGGCGTCCGGCGAGGGCGCCGGCTACGCCCTGACCGGGACCACCACCAGCGTGGCCTCCGGTCGGCTGGCGTACGCCTTCGGTCTCCACGGGCCCGCGCTGACCGTCGACACCGCGTGCTCCTCCTCGCTCGCGGCCGTCCACCTGGCCTGCCGGTCGCTGCGCTCCGGCGAGTGCGGGCTGGCGCTGGCCGGTGGGGTGGCCGTGCTCTCCTCGCCGGGCATGTGGATCGAGTTCTCCCGCCAACGCGGGCTGGCGCCCGACGGCCGGTGCAAGCCGTTCGCCGACGCGGCCGACGGCACGGCGTGGAGCGAGGGCGCGGCCCTGGTCCTGCTGGAACGGCTCTCCGACGCGCGCCGCCACGGCCATCCGGTCCTGGGGGTCCTGCTCGGCAGCGCCGTCAACCAGGACGGTGCGAGCAGCGGTCTCAGTGCTCCCAGCGGGCCCGCGCAGGAGCGGGTCGTCCGGCGCGCGCTCGCGCAGGCGGGTGTGGGTCCCGCCTCCGTGGACGCGGTCGAGGCCCACGGCACCGGGACGACGCTCGGCGACCCGATCGAGGCCCAGGCGCTGGGCCGGGCCTACGGCGAGGGCCGGGACGCCGGCCGCCCCCTGCTGCTGGGCTCGCTCAAGTCGAACATCGGCCATGCGCAGGCCGCCGCCGGAGTCGCCGGTCTGGTGAAGATGGTGCTCGCGCTCCAGCACGAGGAGTTGCCCGCCAGCCTGCACATCGACACGCCCTCGACCCGCGTCGACTGGGAGGCGGCGCGGGTGCGGCTGCTGACCGAGCGCGTCCGCTGGCCGCGGGGGCCGGTCCCCCGGCGGGTGGGTGTCTCCTCCTTCGGGATCAGCGGCACCAACGTCCACGTCGTCCTCGAAGAGGCTCCGGACGGCGTTGCGGAGGCGCCCCACAACGGCCCCGGCGACCGTTCCGACGACCACCGCCCCGACGGCTGCCCCGGCGCGAAGTGGGGCGCGTCCGCCCTCCCGTGGGCGCTCAGCGCCGCCGATCCGCGGGCGCTGCGCGCCCAGGCCGGGCGGCTGGCCGAGTTCCTGCGGGACGACCCGGGGGCGGACCCCCGGGACATCGGCTGGTCCCTGCTCACCACCCGGACCGCGCTCGACCACCGGGCGGCCGTGGTCGGCGACGACGCGCAGGCCCTGTCGGCGGCCCTGGACGCCCTGGCCCGCTCGGCCGACGCCGACGGCGCCGCCTCCCGGGAGGCCGTCGAGGCCGAGGCCCGGCCCGGTCACCGGACGGTCTTCGTCTTCCCCGGCCAGGGTTCGCAGTGGGCCGGCATGGCGCGCGGCCTGCTGGCCGCCTCGCCGGTGTTCCGCGCGCACGTCGACGCCTGCGACCGGGCCCTGTCCGCGCACTGCGACTGGTCGCTGCGGTCGGTGCTGGCCCAGGAGCCGACGGCCCCGTCCCTGGAGCGCGACGACGTGGTGCAGCCCGCCCTGTTCGCCGTCATGACCGGGCTCGCCGAGGTCTGGCGCGCGCACGGGGTGGCTCCGGACGCCGTGGTCGGGCACTCCCAGGGCGAGCTGGCCGCCGCCTGGGTGGCCGGTGCGCTGACCCTGGAGGACGCCGTCCTGGCCACCGTGACCCGGAGCCGGCTGGTCGGCACGCTGGCCACCGACGGGGCGATGGCCTCCCTGAGGCTGTCGGCCGCCGAGGTCGAGGAGCGGCTGCGGGACGGCTGTCCCGGCCTCGGCATCGCGGTGTACAACGGCCCCACGTCCACCGTGGTCTCCGGACCGCGCGACGAGCTGGAGCGCCTCCTCGCCCGGTGCGACGAGGAGGGCGTGCGCATCGCCCGGATCGCGGTCGACTACGCCTCGCACTGCGCCGACGTCGACGTCCTGCACGAGCCCCTGACCAGGGCCCTGGCCGCGATCGTCCCGCGGCCCGCGCGGATCCCGTTCTACTCGACCGTCACCGCGGACACGGACCCGGCCCGCCTGCTGGACGCCGCGTACTGGTTCACCAACCTGCGCAGCCCGGTCCGCTTCGAGTCCACCGTCCGGGCCCTGCTCGCCGCGGGGCACGACACCTTCGTCGAGATGAGTCCGCACCCCCTGCTGGCGGTCGGCGTCCAGGAGACCGCCGACAGCGCCGAGCCGCCGCCGGACGTCACCGTGCTCCCCTCGCTGCACCGGGACGCCGGGGAACCCGCCGACCTGCTGCTGGCCCTCGCACGGGCCTGGTGCCACGGCCTGCCGGTGGACTGGACGCCGGTGCTCGGCGGGGCCCGGCGGGTCGCGCTGCCCACCTACGCCTTCCAGCGGGAGCGCTACTGGCTGCCCGCCGTGCCGGAGGCCGCCGACGGCGCCCGGCCGGACGGGGACGGGGAGGAACGGTCGCTGTGGGAGGCCGTGGAGCGCCGGGACACCACCGCGGTGGCCGCCCTGCTGGGGCTGGCCGACGAGGCCCCGGTCCACGACGTCCTCCCGGCGCTCGCCGCCTGGCACGGCTCCCGGAACTCCCGGGCCCGCCTGGGCGACTCGTGCTTCACCGGCTCCTGGGTGCCGATGGCCGCCCAGCCCGCGTCGACCGCCCGGGGCGACTGGCTGCTGGTCACCCCCGGCCCGGACGCGGGGCCCTGGCCGCGGGCCCTGGCCACCGCCCTGGCCTCCGGCGGCGCCGACGTCCGCACCGTGGTGCTGCCGCCGGGCACCGACCGCGCCGGGGCGGCCCGCCTGCTGGACGGCGGGGCGGACGCCCCGCGGCCGGAGGCCGTCGTCTCGTTCCTCTCCCACCGGCCGCCCGAGCAGTCGCGACCGAGCCGTCTGCTGGCCGACACCGCCACCCTGCTCCAGGCCCTGGACGACCTGGGCGCGGAGGCCCCCGTGTGGTGCGCCACCCGCGAGGCCGTCCGCGTCGACGAGCGCGACCGCGTGGTCGACCCCGCCCAGGCGGCGCTCTGGGGGTTCGGCCGCGCCGCCGCCCAGGAGTATCCCGACCGCTGGGCCGGCCTGCTCGACCTCCCGCTCGGACCGGATCCGGAGAGCCTGCGCCGGGCCTGCGCCGTGCTGGCCGCAGCGGGCCCGGAGGACCAGATCGCGGTCCGCTCCCGGGGCGGCTACGTCTGGCGTCTGCGGCAGGCCGCACTCCCGCCGGGCCCCGGCTGGCAGCCCCGGGGAACGGTCCTCGTCACCGGTGGGACGGGCTTCCTCGGCTCCCACGCGGCCCGGGCCCTGGCCGCCGCCGGCGCCCCGCACCTGCTGCTGCTCAGCCGGCACGGCGCGGACGCCGCGGGCGCGGCCGAGCTCACGGCCGAACTGACCGCCCTGGGAAGCCGGGTGAGCGTGACCGCCTGCGACGTCCGCGACCGGGACGCGCTCGCCGCCGTCCTCGACGCCGTCCCACCGGACGAGCCGTTGACGGGCGTCGTGCACACCTCGGGCGTGCTGTCGACCGCCATGATCGACCAGCTGACGCAGGACCACCTGGAGCAGGTGCTGGCCGTCAAGGCCCAGGGGGCGCAGCACCTGCACGACCTCACCGAAGGCCGCGACCTCGATGCCTTCGTCCTCTACTCCTCGGTCCTCGGCACCGTCGGCATGGGCGGCCACAGCGCGTACGGCGCGGCCAACGCGTACCTCGACGCGCTCGCCGAGGCCCGTCGGGCCCAGGGCCTGGCGGCCACCTCCATCGCCTGGGGCTACGCCCCCGGCGGCCTCGGTGCCGGACACGGCGACTGGATGACCGAGCGCGGACTGCTCTCGTTCACGGGCGAGTCCACCGCGGCCGCGCTGCCCGCGCTGGCGACCGGCCGCGAACCGCGGATGGTCGTGTCCCGCTTCGACTGGCCGGTGTTCCTGGCCGCCCGGGCGGCCGACCGTCCCAACCCGTTCCTGGACGACCTCGCACCCGTCCAGCGGGCCCGGCAGGAGCGGAGCGAGGACTCCGGCCGCGCCGCCGCGGGACTGCCCGCCGACTATCCGCAGCTGCCGTCCGCCCGTCAGCGGCAGGTGCTGGCCGACCTCGTGCGCTCCACCACCGCGGCCGTCCTCGGCCACCGCACGCCCGACTCGATCGCTTCGAACCGGCCGTTCAAGGAGCTCGGCCTGGACTCCCTGGCCGCCGTCCAGCTGCGCAACCGCCTGGCCCGCTCGACCGGCCTGCGCCTGCCGACCGGCCTGGCGTTCAGCCATCCGACGCCCGCCGCCCTGGCCTCCCACCTGCACGCCCGGCTGGACGGCGGCGAGGCACCGGGGAAGGCCGCGGACCGGACGGCCCGGCAGGTCCCGGTAGCGGTCACCGAGCCCCGCTCCGCCGTCGAGCCGATCGCCGTCATCGGCATGGCCTGCCGGCTGCCCGGCGGGGTCGACACCCCGCAGGAGCTGTGGACGCTGCTGGAGGCCGGCACCGACGCCATCTCCTCGTTCCCCGACGACCGCGGCTGGGACCTCGCCGGACTGTACGACGCCGACCCCGCCGCGCACGGCAAGAGCTACGTCACCACGGGCGGGTTCCTCACCGGCGCGGCCGACTTCGACGCCGAGTTCTTCGGCGTCTCGCCCCGCGAGGCCCTCTCCATGGACCCCCAGCAGCGGCTGCTGCTCGAAACGTCCTGGGAGGCGCTGGAGCGGGCCGGGATCGACCCCTGGTCGCTGCGCGGAAGCTCCACCGGGGTGTTCGCCGGCGCCGTCTACCAGGACTACGGCTCCCGCTCGCACGAGGCGCCCAAGGAGATGCAGGGCTACCTCACCACCGGCAAACCGCTGAGCGTGATCTCGGGGCGGGTCGCCTACGTCCTCGGGCTCGAAGGGCCCGCCGTCTCGGTCGACACCGCCTGCTCCTCGTCCCTGGTGGCCGTGCACCTGGCCTGCCAGTCGCTGCTCCTGGGCGACAGCGCCCTGGCCCTGGCCGGCGGGGTCACCGTGATCGCCTCGCCCGGGCTGTTCATCGAGTTCTCCCGGCAGCGGGCGCTGTCCCCCGACGGTCGCTGCCGCTCCTTCGCGGCCGAGGCCGACGGCACCGGGTTCGCCGAGGGCGCGGGAACGGTCGTCCTGGAACGGCTCTCCGACGCCCGCCGCAACGGCCACCCGGTCCTGGCCGTGATCCGCGCGGGTGCCGTCAACCAGGACGGCGCCAGCAACGGCCTGACCGCGCCCAACGGGAAGTCCCAGGAGCGCGTCATCCGCCAGGCCCTGGAACGGGCCGGGCTGAGCAGCGGGGACGTCGACCTGATCGAGGCCCACGGCACCGGCACCACCCTGGGCGACCCGATCGAGGCCGAGGCCCTGCTGGCCACCTACGGTCGCGACCGCGCCGCCGACCGGCCGGCCCACCTGGGCTCCCTCAAGTCCAACGTCGGCCACACCCAGGCCGCCGCCGGCGTCGCCGGGCTGATCAAGAGCGTCCTGGCGCTCCAGCACGCCGTCCTGCCCAGGACCCTGCACGCCGCCACCCCGACCCCGCACGTCGACTGGGGCACCGGCGCCGTGCGGATCCTCTCCGAGAGCATCCCCTGGCCGGACACCGGCCGACCGCGCCGCGCCGCCGTCTCGGCCTTCGGGGTGAGCGGCACCAACGCCCACCTGATCGTCGAACAGGCCCCGGCGGAACCGGAACCGGCCGCCGCCCCGGCCGCCGCCCCGACCGTCCGGCCGCCCGTCCTGGCGCCACCCGTCTGGCTGGTCAGCGGGCACAGCGAAGCCGCCCTCAGGGCCCAGGCGGAGAAACTGCGCCGCCACCTCGACGCCTTCCCGCCCTCCTCCGCCGAAGCCGTCGGCCACGCCCTGGCCACCGGCCGCGCCCGCCTGGCTCACCGGGCCGCGATCACCGCCCCCGACCTGGACGGCTGCCTGCGGGCGCTCGGCGCGCTCGCGAGCGGGGCCACCGACCCGGACCTGGTCACCGGACGGGCCGCCGAGGGCCGGACGGTGTTCGTGTTCGCCGGCCAGGGCTCGCAGTGGCCCGGCATGGCGGCCCGGCTGATCGAGGAGAGTCCGGTCTTCGCCGACAGCATCGCCCAGTGCGCCGACGCGCTGGCGCCGTACACCGACTGGTCGCTGCGGCACGCGCTCTCGCCGGGGGCCGGCGCCGAACTGCTGGACCGGGTGGACGTGGTCCAGCCCGCGCTCTTCGCCGTCCAGCTCTCCCTCGCCCGGCTCTGGCACGCCGCCGGGGTCAGGCCGAACGCCGTGGTCGGGCACTCCCAGGGCGAGATCGCCGCCGCCTGCTTCGCCGGTGTCCTCTCGCCGACCGACGCCGCCCGCGTGGTCGCCCGGCGCAGCAGCGCCCTGACCCGTCTGGAGGGCGACCACGGCCTGCTCGCCCTCCAGCTCTCCCACGAGGACGCGCTGCGACGGCTGGAACCGCACCCCGGGCTCACCGTCGCCACGGTCAACAGCCCCCGGGCCGTGGTGGTCGCGGGCCCGGCGGACGAGCTGGATGCCCTGCGCGAGGAGTGCGCCGCCGACCGGGTCAGGGCACGCCGGATCCCGGTCAGCTACGCCGCCCACTCCCCCCAGGTCGACGAACTGCGCACCGAGCTGGTGGAGTTGCTGGCCCCGGTGGCCCCCGCCGCCGGGGAGCTGGACTTCTACTCCTCGGTCACCGGCGCCGCGGTGGACGCGGCCGAACTGGACGCCGCCTACTGGTACCGCAACCTCCGCGAACCGGTCCGGTTCGACCTGGCCGCCCGGGCCCTCCTCCAGGACGGCTACCGGTTCTTCGTCGAACCCAGCGCCCACCCGCTGCTGTCCAGCGCGGTGCTGGAGATCGCGGACGAGGCGGACCGGCCGGCCACGGCCCTGCCCACCCTGCACCGCGGCGAGGGCACGCTGCGCCACGTCACGGCGGCCGTCGCCCGAGCCCATGTCGAGGGGGTCGCCGTCGAGACCGCCGCGCTCAACCCGCACCACCCCGGGCAGCCGTCGGACCTGCCGACCTACGCCTTCCAGCGGCGGCGCTTCTGGGTCGGCACCTCGGGCGGCGACACCCGGCAGGAACGGGCGGCCACCCTCGGCGCGGCCTCCACCGACCACCCGGTCCTGGACATCAGCCTGCCCGACCCCGAGAACGACGGCCTCGTCCTTACCGGCCGGGCCGGCCCGGCCACCCACCCCTGGCTGCGCGACCACGCCCTCCACGGCGCCCCGATCCTGCCCGGCACGGCCTTCGTCGACCTCGCCCTGCACGCGGGCCGGGAGTCCGGCTGCCCGCAGCTGACCGAGCTGACCCTCCTCACCCCGCTCCACCTGGGCGAGGAGGACGGCACCCAGCTCCACCTCACCGTCGGCGGCCCGGACCCCACCGGCCGGCGGAGCGTCACCGTCCACTCCCGGCCGCACACCGCCGTCACCGGCGAACCCTGGACCCTGCACGCGCGAGGCGTCCTCGCCCCCTCCGCGCCGCCGCCCGACGCGCCGGCGCCCGAGTCCTGGCCCCCCGACCACAGCGTTCCGCTGGACGTGGACGAGTTCTACGCCGGCGTCGGCCTGCGTGGCTACGACTACGGCCCGGCCTTCCGGGCGCTGACCGGGATCTGGCGGCGCGGCCAGGACATCTTCACCGAGGCCCGGCTCCCCGACGCCCTGGCCGCCGAGGACCCCGCCTTCGCCCTGCACCCGGCCCTGCTCGACGCGGCCCTCCAGGGCCTGCTGGTCCGCCGCCCGGCCGGCGTCGAACTCCCCTTCCACTGGGGCGGTGTCCAGCTCCACCGGCCCGGCGTGCGAACACTGCGCACCCGCATCCGGCCGCTGGACGAGCGGAGCGTCACCGTCGACGTCCGCGACGGGGACGGCAACCCGGTGCTGCGGATCGAGCGCCTGGTCATGCGGCCGGCCGGCGCCCGGGCTCCGCGCCGACGTCTCGGCGGCGAGGGGCTGTACCGCCTCTCCTGGAAGCCCGTGGCCTCCGCCACCCCGTCCGGCCGGCAGCCGGGCGCGGTGTGGCTCGGCGCCGCTCCCGGGCCCCGGCCGGACGGCGGCTGGCCCCCGCCGCTCCATCCGGACCCGGCGGCCCTCGTGGCGGACCTCGGCTCCGCCCGGCCCGCCCCCGACCTGGTGCTGCACCCCCTGCCGACCGGCGACCCGGGGCCGGAGGGCCTCGCCCCCGCCGTCCACGCCGCCGTCCGGCGGACGCTGGAGCTGCTGCGGAGCTGGCTCGCCCAGGAGAGCCTGGCCACCGGCCGGCTGGTCGTGCTCACCCACCGGGCCGTCGCGACCGTCCCCGGTGAGACGCCCGACCCGGTCGCCGCCGCGGTCTGGGGCCTGGTCCGCTCCGCGCAGAACGAGGCTCCGGGGCAGTTCACCCTCTTCGACGTCGACGACTTCGGCCGCGTCGTCGACCCCGCGACCGGACAGCCCGACGCATCGGCGCTGGCCACGCTCCCGCTCGACACCGAGCCGCAACTCGCCCTGTGCGAAGGCGTGGTGTACGCACCCCGGCTCACCCGGGCCGCCGTCCCGCCGCCCACGCCACTGCCGTACGGCCCGGACGGCACCGTCCTGATCTCCGGCGGCACCGGCACCCTCGGCCGGCTGCTCGCCCGCCATCTGGTCGCCGAGCAGGGCGTGCGCCACCTGCTCCTGCTCAGCCGGGGCGGCGAGGCCGCCGCCGGCGCCGAAACCCTGCGGGCCGAACTCACCGACCTGGGCGCGGACTGCACCATCGCCGCGTGCGACACCGCCGACCGCGCGCAGCTGGACGCCGTCCTCGCCGCCCATCTCGGCGACCGGCCCCTCACCGCCGTCGTCCACGCCGCGGGCACCCTGAACGACAGCACCGTGGCCAAGCTGACGGACGAGCAGGTGACGGCGGTGCTGCGGCCCAAGGTCGAGGGCGCGATCAACCTCCACCTGGCCACCCTGGCGCACGCCCCGGCCGCCTTCGTCCTGTTCTCCGGCGCGGCCGGGGTCTTCGGGACCCCCGGGCAGGCCCACTACGCGGCGGCCAACTCCTTCCTCGACGCGTTCGCCGAGTACCGGCGCGGCCTGCACCTGCCGGCCCTGTCCCTGCCGTGGGGCCTGTGGGCGGAGCGCAGCGCCATGACCGGCCACCTGGACGCCACCGCGCTGCGACGGCTGGAGCACCTGGGCATCGCCGAACTGCCCGCCCCCCACAACCTCGCGCTCCTCGACGAGGCACAGCGCCTCGACGAGGCCGTCCTGCTGCCCCTGCGGCTGAGCGGCGTGGCCCTGCACCACGACGGCGCCGCGTCACCGCTGTTGCGCGACCTCGTCCGGCCCCGGCAGCAGAGCGCGCAGGCCGTCGAGGCCACCGAGGCCGATGAGCGGACCCTGCCCCGCCGGCTCGCCGACGCCGATCCGAAGGAGGCCGGGAGGATCCTCACCGACCTGGTGCGCAGCGAGGTCGTCCAGGTCCTCGGCCATTCCTCGACGGACGACATCGACGCCGACGCGCCCTTCGCCGACCTGGGCTTCGACTCGCTCACCGCCGTCGAGCTGCGCAACCGGGTCAACCGGGCCGCCGGGGCCGCGCTGCCGATCACGGCGGTCTTCGACCACCCCACGCCCGGGGCGCTCGCCGCCCGCCTCCTGGCGGACCTGCGGCCCGTCTCCGCCGCCGAGCCGGCGGAAGGGGCCACCGAACCGGAGCCGGCGACCCACTGGGCCGAGACCGCCGAGGACGCCGCGCTCTTCGCCGCCATCGACGGGATCCAGGAATGACTGCCACCGCCCCCCGCACCCTGCCGTTCAACGGCCTCGTCCGGGCCACTGCCGGCCGGGACGGAGCCCCGGGCCGCGACCCGTCCTTCGCGCAGATCCGCTGGGACCCCGCCCCGGCCGGCGCCGCCCCCTCCGCCTGGGCGGTGCTGTCCCCTACCGCCGGGCCCTCGGCGGCCGCCGAGGAGGTGCGCGCGGCCCACCCGGACGTCCCGCTGCTGACCCCCGGTCCGCGGGCCGGGCTGCCGACGGGGGTCCTGGTGGTACCGGCGGCCGGCGCGGCCGACCGGACGCTGGCCCTCGTCGAGGCCGCCCTCGCCCTGCCGCAGGAACGGGCGCCCCGCCTGGTCGTCCTCACCCGGGACGCCGTCCTGGCCCGCGACACCGACCGGGTGACGGATCCGCGGCAGGGCGTCCTGCGGGAGCGCGTGCTGGCCTCGGCCGGCGCACGGCCCGGCCGGTTCGCGCTGGTCGACCTCGACGGGCACCCGGCCTCCCTCCGGGCCCTCGCCGCGGCGCTCGGCTCCCCGCGTTCCCAGCTGGCGATCAGAGCCGGCGAGGTCCTCGCGCCGGAGTCCGTTCCGGCCGCACTCCTGCCCCTCCCCCCGGGACACGTCCGGCTCGCGCTGCCCGGCCCACCGCCCTGGCGGCTGAGCCTGATCGGCAAGGGGACCCTGGACTGCCTCGCCCTCGACTCCTGCGAGGAGGTCGGCGCACCCCTCGTGGGCAGCCAGGTTCGGGTGGCGGTGGAGGCCGCCGGGATCAACTTCCGCGACGTCCTGGACGCGCTCGGCCTCTACCCCGGCGACCCGGGACCGCTGGGCGCCGAGGGGGCCGGCACGGTGCTCGACACCGGCCCGGACGTCACCCGGCTGAAGCCCGGCGACCGGGTGATGGGCCTGCTCACCGGTGCGTTCGGCCCCGTCGCCGTGACCGACGAGCCGCTGCTCGTCCCGGTGCCCCCGGGCTGGCCGGCCGCCCGCGCCGCCGCCGTCCCGGTGGCCTTCGCCACCGCCTCCTACGGGCTGTTCGACCTCGGCCGGCTGACGGCCGGAGAACGCGTCCTGGTCCACTGCGCCTCCGGTGGCGTCGGCAGTGCCGCCGTCCGGCTCGCCCGCCACGCGGGCGCCGAGGTGTTCGGCACGGCGAGCCCGCCCAAGCACGCGGCCCTGCGGTGGCTGGGTCTGGACGACGACCACATCGCCTCCTCCCGGGACACCGGCTTCGAGCGGGAGTTCCTGGACGCCACCTCCGGCCGGGGCGTCGACGTCGTCCTCAACGCCCTCGCCCGCGAGGCGACCGACGCCTCCCTGCGTCTGCTGCGTCCGGGAGGCCGGTTCGTGGAGATGGGCAAGACCGACCCGCGCGACCCCGACGACATCGCCCGGGACCACCCCGGCGTCTCCTACCTGCCCTTCGACCTCCGGGAGGCGGCCGGACCGCCGCAACTCGCCGGAATCCTGCACGACCTGCGGGAGCTCTTCGCCACCGGAGTGCTCCACCCGCCCACCGTCCACGTCTTCGACGTCCAGGACGCCATCGCCGCCTTCCACCACATGAGCCGGGCGCGGCACACCGGCAAGCTGGTGCTGCGGATCCCGCCGCCCGAGGACGCGCGGGACGGCGTCCTGCTGGTCGGTCCGCTCGCCGACACCGTGCCGCTGGCCGACCACCTCGCCACCGGCCGGGGCTCCCGGCACATCTGGCTCCTCGCACCCCACGACGAGGACGACGAGGGCCTCGCCCGGCTCCGGTCGCGGTTGGCCGGCCGGCCGGCCGAGCTCCATCCGGTGAACGCCGATCCCACCGACCCGGACGCCGTGCGGCAGGTCCTGGCGGACGCCTCGGCCGTGGCCCCGCTGACCGCCGTCGTGCACACCACCGCCGACGACCGGACGGCGCCGGACGGCGACGGACCGGACGGCGACGAACGGGCGGCTGGCGAACCGTCCGGCGCCGCCGCGATCCTGCACCGGTCGACCCTCGAACTCCCCCTGGAAACCTTCCTGTTGATCGCCACCGCGGGCCCGAACGGCCCGGCCCGCTCCCCGGACGACCCGGTACGGGGCCTCGCCGTACTGGAATCGCTGGTCGCTCACCGACACTCGTTGGGGCTCGCCGCCACGCTGGTGGTGCTGCCGTCGACCCCCGACCCGCACCGCTCCGCCCTCCTCGCCCGCCTCTACGAGACGTCCCGCCACACGGACGCCCCCGTCCTGACCACGGCCGAGGCCGCGCCGGACACCGGACCCGCCGAGTCCGCGCCGGACACCGGACCCGCCGAGGGCGGCTGAGCCCCTTGCCGTGCCGTCACCGCCCGTACCGTCACCGCCCGTACCGTCACCGCCCGTACCGGCGGCGGGCCCGGGCTCCGGCCGGCCCGGCGCACCCCCGGCCCCTCCCCCCACCCACGCGAAAGGCAGGACCGAACCATGGCGGAACAGGAGGAGATCCGCACCTACCTCAAGCGCGCCGTCGCCGAGATCGACAGGCTCCGTGACCGCCTGAAGGCCGCCGAGGCGGGCTCCGGCGATCCGGTGGCCGTCATCGGGTGCGGGTGCCGGCTGCCCGGCGGGGTCGACTCGCCCGCCGGGCTGTGGCGGCTCGTCGACGAGGGCCGCGACGCCGTCGGCGCGTTCCCCGACGACCGGGGCTGGCCGCTGGACGAGCTGTACTCCCCGGACCCCGACCGCTCGGGCACCTCCACCACCACGCACGGCGGGTTCCTCTCCCGCCCGCAGGACTTCGACGCCGGGTTCTTCGGCATCACCCCGCGCGAAGCCCTCGCGATGGACCCTCAGCAGCGCATCCTGCTCGAAGTGGCCTGGGAGGCCCTCGAACGCTCCCGCATCGACCCCGCCGCACTGCGCGGCACCGACACCGGCGTCTACGCCGGGGTGTCCTGGCAGGACTACGGGGAGGCCTGGTGGGACGACAGCCGGGTCGAGGGCCACCTCGTCACCGGAAGCGCCACCAGCGTCGTCTCCGGCCGCATCGCCTACCTGCTCGGGCTGGAGGGCCCCACGCTCTCCGTCGACACCGCCTGCTCGTCCTCGCTGGTCGCGATCCACCTCGCCCGTCAGGCCCTGCGCGCGGGCGAGTGCGACCTGGCGCTCGCCGGCGGCGTCACGGTGATGGCGACACCGCGTCCCTTCATCGGGTTCTCCCGCCAGCGCGGCCTGGCCGCCGACGGCCGGTGCAAGGCGTTCGCCGACACGGCCGACGGCATGGGCATGGCCGAGGGCGCCGGCCTGCTGGTCCTGGAGCGCCTCTCCGACGCCCGCCGCCACGGCCACCCCGTACGCGCCGTGCTCCGGGGCAGCGCCGTCAACCAGGACGGCGCCAGCAACGGCCTCACCGCGCCCAGCGGTCCGGCCCAGCAGAAGGTCATCCGACGGGCCCTGGCGGACGCCGGGCTCACCCCCGCGGACGTCGACGTCCTGGAGGCGCACGGGACGGGCACCAGACTGGGCGACCCGATCGAGGCCCAGGCCGTACTCGCCACGTACGGCCGCGGCCGCCCGCCGGACCGGCCGCTGCTGCTCGGCTCGCTCAAGTCCAACCTCGGCCACACCCAGGCCGCCGCCGGCGTCGCCTCCGTCATCAAGATGCTCCTCGCGATCCAGCACGGCACCGTCCCCCGCACCCTCCACGTCGACCGGCCGAGCAGCTACGTCGACTGGGACTCCGGCGCCGTCGAGCTCCTCACCGGCCCGAGACCGTGGCCCGACACCGGACGGCCCGCGCGCGCGGCGGTGTCCTCCTTCGGCATCAGCGGCACCAACGCCCACCTCGTCCTCGAAGCGGCTCCCCCCGCCGGGAGCCCGCCCGCCGAACCGCCCCACCGCGACGGTGCGGTCCCCTGGCTGATCTCCGCCGGCAACGCCGCCGCCCTCGAAGCCCAGGGCGCGGTCCTGGCGGCGTACACCGAGGCCCACCCGGGGCTGCACCCCGCCGACGCCGCCCACGACCTCGCCACGACCCGCGCCCGGCTGCGCCACCGGGCGGCCGTCGTCGCCACCGACCGCACCCGGCTCCTCCACGCCCTGCGCGCGCTCGCCGAGGGCCGCCCGCACCGGCACCTGGTGTCCGGCACGGCCGCCCGCAAACCCGGTGGCACGGTCTTCGTCTTCCCCGGCCAGGGCGCCCAGTCGTCGACCGCGGGACGGCAGTTGCTCCACGACTCGGCCGTCTTCCGCGAGGCGTTCGAGGCCTGCGACCGGGCCATGCGCCCGCACACCGGGCGCAGCCTGTCCGACCTGTTCGGCGACGCGGCCACCACGGCGGAACTGGAGCGCCCGGAGCTCGTCCAGCCGCTGTTCTTCGCGACCTCGGTCGCCCTCGCGGCACTCTGGCGCCACCACGGCGTCGAACCGGATCTCGTCATCGGGCACTCCCAGGGAGAGATAGCCGCCGCCCACGTCGCCGGCGCCCTCACCCTCGACGACGCGGCCTCCCTGGTCGCCCTGCGCGACCGGGCCCTCGGCCGGATCGCGGGCACCGGGGGCATGGTGACCATCCCGCTGTCCGCCGAGCGCGCCGCGGAACTGCTCTCGGCGCTGCACGCCCCGCTGTCCGTCGCCGCCGTCAACAGCCCCTCCTCCGTGGTGGTCGCGGGCCCCGACGACGCCCTGGAGCAGCTGCTCGACCACTGCCGGACGGAGCGGATCGCCGCGCACCGGCTGCCCATCCGCGTCGCCGCGCACACCGGGGCCGTCGAGGCCGTCCGCTCCGACCTGCTGGCCGCCACCGACCTCCGCCCCCGCAAGGGACGCATCCCGCTGCACTCGACCGTCACCGGCGAGCTGATCGACCACCAGCTCCTGGACGCCGGCTACTGGTACGCCAACGTGCGGGAGCCGGTCCGGTTCGACGAGTGCGTCCGCTCGTTGCTGGCGGCGGGATACCGGCACTTCGTCGACCTCGGCCCGCAGCCCGTCCTGGTCCCGGCCATCACCGAGAACCACCAGGCGTACCGCGGCGGCGCGCCGTCGCCGGGCGAGGCGTCCCCGGGCGCGCCGTCGCCGGGCCAGGCGGCCACCGTCACCGTCACCGTCACCGGAACGCTCGGCCTCGACGCCGACGAGCCCACCTCGTTCCTGCTGTCCCTCGCCGCCCTCTGGGTGGCCGGGGCCCCGGTCGACTGGACGCCCGCGCTCCCCGGCACGTCCGCGCTCCCGGCGGACCTCCCGACCTATCCGTTCCAGCGCCGCGGCTACTGGCTCACTCCCGGGCCCGGGCCCGCACGCCCCTCCGCTCCCACCCCGCCGGACGGCGGCGCACCACCGTCCCCCGATCCCACCGGATGACGACCATGAACCAGGAATCCGCCACCGCTTCCCCCTCGTCCCCCGCCTCCGCTCCCCCGCGGCTCGAACCGATGATCGCGCTGGTGAAGGAACACGCCGCCGCGATCTCGGACCTGCCGGTCGAGGAGATCGACGACGACCAGCTCTTCCAGGAGCTCGGCTTCGACTCACTGATGACCGTCCGACTGGTCAACGGCCTCGAAAAGGCGACCGGCCTCGAATTCGAACTCGGCGTGGTCGGCGAGAACCCCACCCCGGCCGACCTCGCCGCCTTCCTCTGCGCCTCGCTCGCCCGGCAGGACCAGGAGGCGCCGTCCACCGCCCCGCCCGCGGCCGACGGCATCGGCGACATCTTCCGCAGGACCGTCGAGGAGGGCAGAGCCGTCGAAGCACTCGACTTCCTGGCCGCCGCGGCCCGCCTGCGCCCCCGCTACAGCGGCGCCGAAGACGCCGGCCCGCCACCGCCCCCGGCCCGCCTCTCCCGCGGACCGGAGAGCAGGAAGATCATCTGCCTGGACTCGCTGGGGCCGTTCCTCGGCAACTTCACCTACAGCCGCTTCGCCAAGCGCTTCCTCGGCCTCCACGACGTCCACGCGCTGCGCTACCCCGGCTACGCCCGCCCCGACGCCGTCCCGGAGTCGCCCGCGGCCCTGGGCCGGGCCATGGCCCCCACGGTGGAGCGCTGCGCCGACGGGGCCCCGTTCGTGCTCGTGGGGTACTGCTCCGGCGGCTGGGCCTCCCTGCTGGTGGCCGCCGAACTGGAGTCCCGCGGCGCGGGGCCGGAGGCCGTCCTGCTGATCGACACCCCCGTCCCCGAGGACCTGTCCGACGAGGTCTTCAACGGCGGCACGAAGTCCCTGCTGGAGTCCTGGCCCGACATCGTCTCGCTGGAGACCCCCGCGCTCACCGCCTTCGGCTGGCACTACAGCATGCTGCGAGGCCACCCGCTCCCCGGCACGGCCGCCCCCACCTACTCCATCCGCGCCACCGAACCGCTCCCGTACACCGACGGCGTCCGGCTGAACAACCACTGGCCCGACAGCGTCGAGAGCGCCGACGTGGCGGCCGACCACTACTCGGTCATGGTGGCCCACGCGGCCGAGGCCGCGGACATCGCCGCCCGCTGGATCTGACCGCCGCCCACGAACCCGGAGGGAACCCCGATGACGGACACCAAGGTCTTCGCGCGACTGATCGACGCCGTCAACCGGAAGGACGTCGACGGAGCGGTCGACTGCTACAGCCGGGACGTGCACTACGCCGAACCCGCCATCGGCTGCGAACTGCACGGCCGCGACCAGGTCCACCGGATGTACACGTCCTGGATGACCAACGCCGACCTGACGGCCCGCCTCGACGACGCGTTCTCCGCCGGCGACCGCGGCGCGTTCGTCTTCACCATGACCGGCACCGTCGTGAACGAGGTCGCCGGCATGTGGAACGCCGACGCCGTCGGCCGGACGTTCTCGGTGGCGATCGCGGTCATCGCCAGGCTGGACGCGGACGGCCTCATGTCCGAGGCCGTCTACTACTGGGACGCCATGGCCATGCTCGCCCAGCTCGGACAGCTCCCGGCCGACGGAAAGCAGAGGTGAGGCACGATGAAGGGCGTCGTCTTCGACCTCCTCAACGAGGTGGTCTCCCGGCGGTACGGGCTGCTGGCCTGGGGGGAACTGATCGACGCCTCCGGCGTCGACGGAACGTACACCTCGCTCGGCAACTACCCCGACGAGGAGTTCATGAGCATCGTGGCCGCCGCGGCGCCCATGTTCGGGAAGTCGGAGACGGAGGTCGTCCGCTGGCTGGGCCGCGAAGCCCTGCCGATCTTCGCCGAACGGTACCCGATGTTCTTCGCCGGGCACAGCTCCGCCCGGACGTTCCTGCTGACCCTGGAGGACATCATCCATCCGGAGGTGCGGCGCCTGTATCCCGGAGCCGCCGTGCCCAGCTTCAGGTTCGAGACACCCGCCAGCGGTGTCCTCGTCATGAGCTACAGCTCGCAACGGCAGCTGTGCGCGTTCGGCGAAGGACTCATCGAAGGGGCGGCCGAGCACTTCGGGGAGGACGTCAGGATCGACCAGTCCAGCTGCACCGGACGAGGAGACCCGGAGTGCGTCTTCGAGGTCACCCTCACGCGACAGGGGTGAGTGCGCAGTGGAGCAGCAGCGGGATGCGGATCGGCACGTGACCCTCCTGGAGGACCTGCTCCGGAAGGAACGCGACGCCCGGCGGCAGGCCGAGCTGATATCGGAGGAGATGATTCGCAAGCTGCACGACGCGAAGGAACAGGAGCTCAGGAAGCAGCGCGGCCTGGAGCTGCTCGAATCCGTCGCCGCGGCCTGCAACAACGCGGTCGACATGAACGGCCCGCTCCTCGCCGCCGTGAAGGGCGTCTGCGCCTTCGCGGGATTCCCGGTCGGCCACGCGCTGTCGCTCGTCCCGGACCACGGGGTGCTCGCCTCGCATCCCCAGCACTGGTGGGCGGCCGACCCCTGGCAGCTGGGCTCCCTCCGGGAGACCGGCACCCCCACCGTCCCGCCGGGACACGGGCCCGCGGGCCGCGCCCTGCTGACCCGTGACATCGCGGCGGGCGAGATCGGCGCCGGGGACGACGGAGTCGACTACCTGGCAGCCTGCCGCGATCTCGGCATGACCCGCTTCCTCACGCTTCCGGTGTCCGACGAATCGGACGTCCTCTTCGTGCTCGAATTCTTCTCGCCACCGGGAACGGCCGGTCAGGACGACATCCTGCCGGCCCTGCTGAGCCAGGTCGGCGCCCAGGTGTCACGGGTGGCCGCACGCCTGCGGGCGGAGCAGGAACTGCAGAACGCCCGCCTGGTCGCCGAGACCGCGGCCCGCAGCAAGACCGAGTTCCTCGCCACCATGAGCCATGAGATCAGAACCCCGATGAACGCCGTCATCGGCATGACGGAACTGCTGCTGGCCACCGCGCTGACGCCCGAGCAGCGGAACTTCGCCGAGATCATCAACTCCAGCGGCGAAGCCCTCCTCGGCATCATCAACGACGTCCTGGACTTCTCCAAGATCGACGCCGGCGGTCTGGAACTGGAGAGCAGGCAGTTCTCGCTCCGCGACACCGTCGAGTCCGCGATCGACGTCATCGCGGCCCGCGCCGCGGAGAAGGGCCTCGATCTCGCCTGCCTGGTGGCCCCCGACATTCCGGACTGCGTGGTCGGCGACGGGATGCGCCTGCGGCAGATCGTGACCAACCTCCTCTCCAACGCGGTCAAGTTCACGGAATCCGGCCATGTCGTCCTCACCGTCAAGACCGCCGAGGACCGACCGGGCGACCCGACCGTGGCGAGGCTGCACTTCGCCGTCTCGGACACCGGCATCGGGATCCCCGAGGACCGCATGGGCCGGCTCTTCAGGAACTTCAGCCAGGTCGATTCCTCCACCACGCGCAAGTACGGGGGAACCGGGCTGGGCCTGGCCATCAGCAAACGTCTCGTGGAGATGATGAACGGGAACATGGAGGTGAAGAGCGAGGTCGGGGTGGGATCGGTCTTCGGCTTCACCATCGACCTGGGCGTCGGCGCGGTCGACCGGCCGCCCTCCGTCGAAGAGCCCCTGCGGCTGAAGCGCCTGCTGATCGTCGACGACACCGACCTGAACCGCGAGGTGATCCGGCGGCACGCCGACTCCTGGAACATGATCTCCACCGAAGCGTCCGCCCCCGAGGAGTCGCTGCGGATCCTCACCTCGAACGACCCGTTCGACGTCGCCGTCCTCGACATGATGATGCCGAACATGGACGGCGTCGAACTGGCCGCCCGGATCCACCGGATCCCCGGCCGTCAGCGGCTGCCGCTCATCCTGGCGACCTCGCTGGCGACCTCCCGGCACGCGATCGACGACCGGGAGTTCTCGGCGGTCCTGACCAAGCCCCTCAGGGCTTCGCAACTGCACGACACGCTCCTGTCCGTGGTCGTGGGAGAGCGGGCGGCCCGTACCGCGCCGCCCTCCCCGGTGAACGGGGAGCCGACCGACCTGCGGATCCTGCTCGCCGAGGACAACGCGGTGAACCAGCAGCTCGCCGTACTGCTGCTGAAGAAACTCGGCTACGTCGCCGAGATCGTCGAGGACGGCAGCCAGGCCGTCGACGCCGTCCGGGACGGCGACTACGACGTGGTGCTCATGGACGTCCAGATGCCCGTCATGGACGGCCTCGAAGCGTCACGAAAAATCAATCAGGTGATCGAATCCGGTCGTCGCCCCTACATCATCGCCATGACGGCGAACGCCATGCAGGGCGACCGCGAAGCCTGCCTCGCCGCGGGAATGGACGACTACCTGGCGAAGCCGATCAAGAGCGACGGCCTGGCCGCGGCCCTGAGCCGCGCACCCGCCGCCGGAGGGACGGCGGTCGCCCCCGCCGAAGCCGCCCCGCCGGCCGCCTCCGTCACTCCGGACGTCCTGGCCAGACTGTGCGACGAGATCGGCGGGACGTCATCGGTCGTGGAGCTCGCCCAGCTGTTCGTCGACGACGCCCCGGGGCTGATCTCCACCATCGCGCACGGACTCCCGAACGAAGCCCTGCGGGCCGCCCACACGCTCAAGTCCAGTGCCCGGGCCCTGGGAGCCGGACCCCTGTCCGGCCTGGCGGAGGACATCGAGAAGAGGGCCCGCGCGGGAACCACCGAGAGCTTCGACGTACAGGACGTCAACGACGAGTTCCTGCGGGCGAAGAGCCAGCTGTTCGGCGTCCTCGCCGACCTGGAGGGCCGGTCCGGCAGCGCGGACCGGGGCACCCGGCCGGTGGAGTGACGGGGCCCCGCGCACACCGGCCCGCGCACACCGTGCGCGCCGGTGCCGCGTGACCAGGCTCACCTACCCGCTGACCGCTGGCCGTCGTCGTCCTGACGGCGTGTCCTCGGGCGCGTGTCCCGATCGGCCGGTCCCGCCGTGCTCCACGCCCCGCCTCGCACGCCCTGCCGGCACACCTACTGCCCGGACGATCCTGGACGCCGGTCGACGACTCGCGAGGAGGTCCCCGATGTCACGTTCCGTCCCCGTCCCCGTCCGTGGCCGTGGCCGTGTGACGGCCCTGGTGTGCGCCCCGCTCCTCGCGCTCGGCGCGCTGCTGGCGGCCGCCGCCCCGGGGTGGGCGGCGGCGGCCGGGCCGCCGGCCGCGACCCACCGCGCCCTGATCAACTTCGGCACCGTGAAGTGGTTCAACGCCGAGAAGGGGTACGGCTTCATCGTGCCGGACGTTCCCGGTCCGGACGTGTTCGTCCACTACTCGGCCATCGTCGGGACCGGGTACCGCACGTTGCGGGAGGGCGAGCGGGTCGAGTACCAGGTCGAGCAGACCGCCAAAGGCCCGCAGGCCGTCCTCGTCATTCCGCTCGACTGAGGACCTGCCGATCCGGCGGGTGTCCGGGGCGCGCTCGACCAAGATCGCTCCGTAGCCCTGTCCTGGCGCGATGCCCGACACCACAAGCCCGACCCTGCTCTTCGTCATCGGGCCCGCCGCGGTCGGGAAGATGACCGTGGGCGAGGCCGTGGCCGCGCGCACGGGGTACAAGCTCTTCCACAACCACCTGACCATCGAGCCGCTGCTGCGGCTGTTCCCCTACGGGTCGCCGCAGTTCCAGCGCCTCAACCACGACTTCCGTGAGCAGATCTTCGCCGAGGCCGCTGCCGGCGACCTGCCCGGCCTGGTGTTCACCCTGGTCTGGGACTTCGACGACCCGGACGACGCCGCACTCGTCGAGCGCTACGCGGCCCCGTTCCGCGAACGCGGCTCGCGCCTGCTGTTCCTGGAGCTGTCCGCCGACCAGAGCGTGCGGCTGGAGCGCAACGCCGGGGAGACCCGCCTGGCGGAGAAGCCGTCCAAGCGCGACCTGGACTGGTCCAACGGCAATCTGCTCGACATGGACGCCAGGTACCGGCTCAACTCGGTCGACGACTTCGCACACATCCCGGGTGCGCACCTGCTGATCGACAACACCCGCCTGGAGCCCGACGAGGTCGCCGAACGGGCCGTCGAGCACTTCGGACTCTGACCCGCCGGGGCCGGCTCACGGCGGCCCCGGCTCCGCGGAACTCACCTGTCCGGGCTGCGGGTTCGGCGGACCGGCCCGGGCCGGCGATCAGCGAACGATCGCGCGCAGCAACCGTACGTACGGGCTCCACCGCGCCGGGCGGGCCACCGTGCCCGTGCAGGCCCTCTCCGCGCGATCCAGACTGTCCTCCAGAAGCGCGTCGTGGAGCGGCCGCCAGGCGAGCGGCCAGCCGAGTCGTGCCGGGCCGCGGGCGGTCAGGACGAGCGTGTGGCGCAGCAGGGTGTGCCACTCGTCGACGGCCGTGGCGGTGAACTCGTGGAAGCCGTGGAAGCCGCGCGGCCCGGTGAAGCCGAAGCGCACCCATGTCGCGGGGACGTACGCGTCGACGGTGTAGCGGACCGGGCCGTGCCCACCGACGGCGCCCACGGCGAGTGGACGGTCGAACCGCATCGGGGGCCACGTGTCCTGCGGCCACAGCAGGTCGCCGGTGCCGGCCAGGGTGTCGATCAGCGCCCCCACCTCGGTCTCCTTCGCGGGCAGCAGGCGTTCGTGCACGTTGTGGACAGCCATCGGCTCACCTTCCGGGCAGTTATAGAGACTGCTCTCTAATTATTGTGGAGAGTACCCTCCAACTCATGGCGAGACCACCCCGCTTCGACTCCGACCAGCTTCTCGACGCCGCCGTCCGGCTGGCCGCCGAGTCCGGCCCGGCCGCGGTGACCATGGCCGCGGTCGCGGGAGAGGTCGGAGCCCCGAGCGGCTCGGTGTACTACCGCTTCCCGGGACGGAGCGCCCTGCTCGCCGAACTCTGGCTGCGGACCGTCGACCGGTTCCAGCAGGGCTACCTCGCGGCCTTCGGCACGGTGCTCGGCAAGGACCTCGACCCCGTGCCGCTCGCCACGACCGCCGACGCGCGGCAGACCGCGCGGGCGGCGGCCCGCCAGGTGGTCGCATGGGCCCGGGCCCACCCGCAGGAGGCGGCCCTGCTCCTCTACGGCCCCGACGACTTCGGGCGCGCGGACTGGTCGGAGGAACACCGGCTGCGCGCGGATCTCGGCAACCGGACTGTGCACGGCGCGCTCGCCGCCCTCGCCGCACTGCTGGGGGCCGGGTCGCCGACCGAGGACCCCCGGTCCGTCGAACGCGTGGTGCTCGCCCTCATCGAACTCCCGCTCTCGCTGGTCCGACGCCACCTGCGGGCCGGCGCGCAACTCCCCGAACACGCCGAGGAACTCGCCGAGGAGTGCGCCGACGACCTCCTCGCCCGGCTCGGCCCCCACCGTCCATGACGCTCGGCGCTACGAACACCGCATAGACTCCCGGGGATCGAACGGGCCGGGCGAGAAGGGGGCGTCATGGGACCCGTACCGGGCGCACGGGAAGAACTGGACCGGCTGGGCCGGGCCCTGCTGGCCCAACTGGTCGAGCTGATCGACGACTTGGCCCCCGGCAGCGATCTCGGCCTGCCGCTGCTCGACACGCCACAGGTCGTCGACTGGCATGAACCGCCCCGCTACCGGTACTCGGCCAGCGGCAGCACGGGGAAGCGCCCCGCGAATGCCGGCGCCGCCGACACCGCCGCTCGCGCGGCCGCGCTGCTCCACTCCGCGGGCTGGACGGTCGCGACCTCGCAGGAGGACGCCAAGGGAACGCCCCGCATCGTGGTCACCGGCCGCCGCGACGGCTGCACCATCGAGATCCGTACGGTCGACCACACCTCCACCGTGTGGTTCAGCGGGCAGACACCGGCGATGGCCCTGTACGAACCGGAGGAGTTCCGGCGGCCCGAGCCGGTGCGCACGGCCGAGACCGTCACGGCCGGATTCGTGCTCTGCTACGAGTGCGAAGGCCTGGGCTGGTGCTACGACTGCGGGGGACGCGGCTGGCGGCCCGACGAGACCCGCGGGCGGGTCAACTGCCCCGCATGCCACCGGCGCCGCGTCTGCGTGATCTGCCGGGGCGAGGCAGAGCTCGTCGTCTCCCGGCTGTCGACCTACCAGCGCGGCTACTACCCCGAATTGAATGAATGAGTGCGGGCCATGGCCATGTCCACGGTTTTGAGAATCCACCAGGATCCGCGAATGACAGGTACCGTTTGATGCACACGACAGAGCCGACGGAAGCCCGCATCGAGGATGCGGGCAACATCCTGGTCGCACCTTCGATGTCGCAGGACAACGAGGTGATCAGGGACTTCTTCGGGTCCACGATCACGCCGGAGGAGCTTGCTTCCGGCTCGCCCGACCTCGCCCGGAGGACGGTCTACCTGTGTGGCGACGTATCCGGGATCGGTGGCCGTCAACTGCAGGCGGCTGCACGGGTATTCGTCATCCGGGAGCTGTCGCACGGCTACCGCGAGGACGTCGACGAGCCCTGGACCCTCGTCGACCTCGGCCGGGTCCCCGTCCGCGTACACGGCGTCGGCGTGTACTACCGCCGCTTTTTCGGACTCGGCGACGATCATTTCGGGCGGATCCGCACGGAGCACGCGTTCCAGTCCCTGACGGAATCCACCAAGCCCGGCGCGGCCCATCGCAGCGGGATCTATCTGACGCCCGTCACGCGCAACGGTGACGAACTGCATTTCCGCCTGCTCCGGTGCTCCACGAATCTCTCGGGACCGACCGAGAGCTTCCGCCCGACCGACACGCGCATCGTCGAAGCGCTGAACCGCGAGGCCGCCGCCGTCTTCCGGAACCAGGCACCGCTGAATCACGTCCTCGCGCAGATCTACCACAACACCCTTGCCACGGCCGAGCGCAAGCAGTCCAAGGCGAAGATCTCGGCCCATGCCGACAAGACCAAGGACATGCCCGCCAACGGCATCATGGCCTTCTGCACCTTCTACGACCGGCTCGACAAGCTGCAGCCCCTGGCCGAGGACGCCTACGACTTCGGAGTGAAGGGCGCCAGCGGGCTGACCAGGCTCCACTTCCGCCTCAAGGAGCGGACCGCAGAACTCGACGGGGTCGCGCTCCCCCCGCAGTTCACCGTCACCCTCCACCCCGGCTCCGTGTTCTTCATGCCACTGTCCACCAACCGCCTCTACACCCACGAGATCCGGCCCTCGTCGCTGGACGCCGAGCTGCTCCCGACCCGCCTGGGCTACGTGGTGCGCTGTTCCAACACCGAAGCCGTCCACAAGGACGGCCGCACGTTCCTCAAACGGGACGGAGAACCGGTGGAACTGGAGCCGCCCACACCGGCCGGCATGGACGAGCTGCGCAGGCTGTACGCCGAGGAGAACAGGACCTCGTCCTTCATGGACTACGGCGACGAATTCCTCTTCAGCATGAACACGGGAGACTACCTTGCCCCCCGCATCCAGGATCTCGGACGAGATCCTTTCGTGCACACTGCCCACCGAGGGTAACCTCTTCGCGGAACTGTCCGCGTCGGCCCGCCTGGAAGACGTGGGAAAGGGCCGCCGAGGCGCCGTGCTCGCCAGGATCGACGAGGCAGGTGATGCGCCCCTCGTACGGACCACCACTCGGTACAGCAGCCCGACGCAGCGCTTCCGGGCGGTGCACGAACGGCTGGCACGACAGGTTCAAGAACGTGCGGCGCTTTCGGTCGGCTTCAACAACGCTCTCATCGAGAGCTGCACGAACGCCTACGCAACCATGGGCAGCCACTCCGACCAGGCCCTCGATCTGGCCGACGAGTCGTTCATCGCCCTCTTCTCCTGCTACCAGCACCCCGACGCGAGCCCGCCGAGGAAGCTGATCTTCGAATCGAAGGGGCCCGATGGCGAGAAGTTCGAGATCCCCCTCACCCACCACAGTGTCGTCGCGTTTTCTGTCGACACGAACCGACGACTCAGACACAAGATCGTCCTGGACCCGCCCGCACGCACGGCGGACAACCAATGGCTGGGCGTAACCTTTCGAACGTCAAAAACACTCGTCCGGTTTCGCGACGAACAGGCGCACCTCCCCCAGGGTGAGCGCCTCATGCCGGCCGACGACGAGCAGAGGCACGAGTTCTACCGACTGCGGCGCCGTGAGAACACGGAAACGGACTTCGTCTACCCCCCGCTCACGTACACCATCAGCGAGAGCGACCTGACGCCGCCCGTCTGACCTCGAAGGCTCGGCTCACTCGTGCGGTCAGCCGAGCGCGTTGGACCAGTCCGCCAGTCGGGCGAAGTCCTGGGCCGTCAGGCCGACCTTCGGGTCGACGTGGTGGAGCAGTGCCGGGCCCGGGTGGTGGGCTTCCACCCAGGCCCGGTCGGCGTCCGTGATCAGGTCGTCGACCCAGGCGAACGGGCGGCCCTTCGCCCAGGCGACGATCTGCGGGGTCTTCCAGAACACCCCGCCTCCCGGCTCGGGCCGCGGCTCGGACCAGGGGATGTACGGCAGGGCAGGCAGCCCCAGCAAGGGGCCGATGAAGGCGTTGGCCTCCTCCTGCCACGTCGTCGCCCACGCCAGGTCGAAGGGCAGCGCCGCGAGGGCCGGGCCGTGGGCCGGGTTGAGCCAGACCCGCAGGGGCTTCGGCGCCTTGTGGGGAAGGCCCCAGGCCGTGAGCCGACGGCGCTCGGCCACCTCCCAGCTTGGTGTCATCAACCGGTGGGTCTCGTAGCCCTCGGGCCGCCGGTAGGGCTTCGCCGCGCACGGGTTCAGCGGTCCGTCGACGTCCACCAGCAGCAACGGCCGCATCGCCTCGCCTCCTCCGGGATCGTCCCCGCACGCTACCCGGGCGGAAGGAGGAGGCCCACCGGTTTTCCGACCGCCGAGCCTGCGGGGCCTGGGCTCAGCCGATGCTGAACGCGCCGTCCGGTGGGGGCGGGGAGTCGGTGGCCTCGGCGTCGGTGACCGGGGCGGTCCGGCCGACCAGGTCCGCCAGAAGGCGCCTGGAAATGGCCGTGCATGCGGAAGCGGGCCCTCGGCATCGCGCCGGGGACCCGCTTGGCTGAGACGGTCACGCGTCAGCCAAGGCGCTTGTACCTGCGCTTGGCGACGACGTTGTTGACACCGGTGAAGTTCACGTCGAGGCCCTCGTCATCGATGCTGCGGATGACGGTGAACTCGATCTTGCCCATACCCCGCTGGTCGATGATGCGGTTCCCGTCGCGGCGGCAAATCCCCTTGAACTGGCGACCGTCGTCGAACGCCTCGACGAACTCCTGGGCGAGAGTGAACTGTGTGACGGTCGTCCTCGTGGGGACGGTGGTGGTCAGCGTGTAGTGGTCGCCCTCCTGCTTGATCTTCACCGTCTGCTCGGCCGATGCCATGACCTTTCGGTTGGCCAAGTCGACACCGATGGACTCCAGGAACTCCTCGTACCCCTCGCTGGTGGCCAGCTCGTACATGCCGGAGAAGTCCATGAAAGCAGGGTTGACCATGCGATCTCCTTCATAGTGACCATCAGAACGCGACTCCCCGAGCGGTCGCCGCACTTCTCATGATCTACGAGAGCGACCATCGGCCGGGCGGCGGGGAGGGACATCAGAACCCTCCTCTGGTCTGGAGCTGTCCGGGCTGTTTCGGGAGCTTGAGCGCTTGCCGCTCTCCATGAGGCGTGGCAGGGCGATCCAGCCCTTGAGGCGGCGCAGCGTGCCGGACTCGAATGTGAAGCCCCGGCCCCAGGTCTCGGGATCGTTGGGGTCCTCCGGTACGGCGTCGTCGCGCAGCTCGTACCAGCGGGCCAGGATTCGGCACTGCTCGGGGGTGTACTTCCAGTCCGGCCGGGACGCATGGGCGCTCCAGCGCAGCAGCTCGCTGGCCAGGGTGCGGTGCGGGTGGGGGACGGTGTCCGGGATCGTGCGGACCGGCTCGTAGGTGAGGGGGTGGTTCATGGATCACCTCCTCGGCTCAGTCGCACACAGCCCGTGTTTCAGGCGAAGGCGGGGCAACGTGACGCGCCCCGAACCGGCACACGGCCGGTCCGGGGCGCGGGAAGAGAAACCCTGAGCCGTTACACGTATTCGAGGAGCCAGCCGACCGGGTTGTCGTCCGCCACGTCGCTGCCGCTCTTCTTCACCCGCCCGACGTGAATCTTCTGAATTCCCTTGGGAAGCTTCTCTGTGAGACGTGCGTCGCCCTGGTTGACGTCCCAGTCCTTGGCAGGCAGCCAGGTCGTACCGTTGTGGTACTGCACCTTCAACCGCACGTCCACCCAACTGGACCCGAGGCTGAAGTAGGCATCGCCCCACACGCCGGTCTGGTTGGGCTGAGGGATGGGCAGGAGAAGTCCGTACCTGTAGTGAATGAGCCCACCGCTTTCGTTGAAAACGAAGCCGGTCGGAACGTCACCGAGCTGGAAGTTGGCCATCTGCACTCCTCAAGCGAACTGTAGGCGGTGTCCGTTGATGTACGGCGCTTACGCTATGAGCGCGTTCCGTGACCTTCGCAGCATCGGATTCCAAACCACCCGTACAGGTGAGACAGAAGTACGAGGGCGCGACTTCTGGCTGGCGAGGCTTCTGCACTCCGTCCGCGGCCACGGGCGACCCTTACACCCGGGCTGCCTCCCTGCGGGCGCGCCCCTCCAGCAACTGGGCGACCTCCACGGAGACATGCTCACCAGCTGCGAAGGGCGAGTTCATGTCGTGGGCCCACAGTTCGCGGGCGAGGCGTTCGGGACCTTGCGGTCCAAGCACGCCTGGTAGTGGACAATCGTCCGGGCAATGCGCAGCGACTCGCCGCCCCCGACGAACGGCCCACCGCCGCCGAACTCGTGCAACTCATCGAAGCGGTGGACGGGTGATCGGGCTGCGGGAGCTGGGCCCCGGCGACGCCGAGGCCCTGCTGCGGATCTACAGCGCCGAGTCGACCAAGCACCTGGGCCGGGCACCCATGGACGCCGACGAAGCCCGCCACTGCCTGCGCGACATCATGGCGGCTGCGGCACAGTCGCCACGCACGCTGTACGTGCTCGGCCTCGACGTCGACGGTGACCTCCTCGGCGTCGTCAAACTCCACCGCGACCGCCCCATCGCCGCCATCAGCTACATCCTGCGCGCGGACGCCTGGGGCCATGGCTACGCCACCGAGGGAGTACACAAGCTCCTCGCCCTGGCCTTCGGCCACCTCGGCCTGCCGGAGGTCCGAGCCAAGCACCGCCCGGACAACCCAGCCTCCGGCCGCGTCCTCCTCAAGGCCGGGTTCGAACCGACCGGCGAGCACAACGGATTCATGACCTACGCCGTACACATCCCCCGATCACGGCCCTCAGCCGATGCTGAACGCGCCGTCCGGTGGGGGCGGGGAGTCGGTGGCCTCGGCGTCGGTGACCGGGGCGGTCCGGCCGACCAGGTCCGCCAGGTCGTCCCCGTCGGTGAGCCGGGCCGGGAAGATGTCGCCGGCGAGCAGCCGGGTCAGCTCGGCCACCGGCAGGGGCGCCGTCGAGCCGGCCAGCAGGATGTTGCCGTACCGGCGGCCGCGCAGCACCGGCGCCTCCGCCACCAGGCAGACGTACGGGAACACCGCCCGCACCGTCGCGGCCTGCGCCTTGGCGAAGGCCAGCGGCGGGCCGTCCGCCAGGTTCGCCGCGTAGCAGCCGCCGGGGCGCAGCGCGGCGGCGGCCAGCCGCAGGAACTCCACGGAGGTGAGGTGGGCGGGGGTGCGCGAGCCGTGGAAGACGTCGGCGATCACCAGGTCCTGCGAGCCGGCCGGGGTCTCGGCGAGGGCCTCCCGGGCGTCGCCGACGGTCGCGGTGATGTCCGCGCCGGGGCCCTGCCAGGGCAGCTGTTCGGCGACCAGTTCCAGCAGCGGTCCGTCCACCTCCGCCACCCGTTGCCGGGAGCCCGGTCGGGTGGCGGCCAGGTAGCGGGGCAGGGTGAGGGCTCCGCCGCCGAGGTGCAGCGCGTCGAGCGGCTGTCCGGCGGGGGCGAGGGCGTCGGCGAGGTGGCCGAGGCGCCGGGTGTACTCGAACTCCAGGTGGGTCGGGTCGGCGAGGTCGACGTAGGACTGGGGGGTGCCGTCCAGGGTGAGCAGCCAGCCGCCGTCCCGGTCGAGGTCGGGCATGAGCTTGGCGAAGCCCAGGTCGGTCCGCCGCCCGACGGGCACCGGCTCGTCGTGCTCGTCGTCCTCGGCCTGCTCGTTGTGCTCGGCACCCTCGTGCTGCGGGAAGGTCACGCGTGCTCTCCGACGGGCTCGACGTCGAGGTAGGCGGCGAGCCAGCGGTCCAGTTCGGCGAACACCTCGGCGCGGGCCTCCGCACCGGACAGCACCAGGTCGTGCATGCCGCCCTTGATCCGCACGACGGTGACGTGCCGGCCCAGCCGCGGCGCCTGCGCGGCGATGTCGTCGGCGCGCAGCACGGCGTCGGCGTGGTGCAGCGCGTTGTGCCACTTGGTGGTGGAGATGGACCGGGTCGAGGCCATCAGCAGCACCGGCACGTCGATGCCCAGTCCCCGGTGCAGCCGCCGGTGGCCCTGGTGGATCGCCGACAGCCAGCCCGCGTACAGCGGGAAGCTCTCGGGCCGCTTGAGGGTGAGGTCGAAGTCCCACTCGCCCTGGTGGTCCTTGTGCAGGCTGTGGGTGTAGTGCGGGTTGAGCGCGGACGGCAGGACGCGGGTCGGTGCCAGCCGCCCGACCGCCGTCACGGCGGGCCCGCCGAGTGTGCGGACCGCGGGCCCGGCCGGCATCGACAGGAACGGGCTGTTGAGGAACAGCCCGTCCACCACCCCTCGCCCGGCCCGCCGGCCGGCCCACAGGGCCCCGATCAGCCCGCCGGTGGAGTGCCCGTTCAGCAGCAGCTGCCGGTGCCCGTCCACTTCCCGGATGATCCGGACGGCCTCGTCGATCTCCTCGTCGTACTCGGTGAGGTCGCGGACGAAGTTCGGCGACTGGTGGGGGCGCAGCGAGCGGCCGTACTTGCGCAGGTCGAGGGCGTAGAAGGAGAAACCGAGCGCGGTGTAGTGGTCCGCGAGGTTGGTCTGGAAGAAGTAGTCGTTGTACCCGTGGATGTACAGCACGGCCCGCTCCGCGCCGGGCACCGGCCGGCGGACGAGCGTCGCGCAGACCGCCCCCTCGTCGTCCGGCCGCAGCGTCAGCTCGGCGGCCTCGTAGGGGGCACCCAGGATGTCTTCACGGAACTCCATGAGGGTGACTGTACTGGCTCAGCCGTTGTCGACCCCGGTATCTCCGACCTGGCGCGATGTGATGATCGCAATGCTTTCGGAGAGCGCTGCGTGGGCGTCGTCGATGGCACGATCGGCCTGCCGACGGGCCTCCTCGGCTTCCTCGTGCCGGCCGAGGTCCTCGAACACGGCTCGGAGAGCGATCCAGGTGCTGCCCTCACCGGTGCGGTCGCCGAGTTCCTGACAGACGGCCAGGGACCGCCGGTGGGCCGCCAGGGCTTCGTCCGCCCTCCCGACACGCCGCAGAGCGATGCCGAGGTTGCGCAGGCTGAGGCTCTCCCCCTGGCGGTCACCGGTCTCCCGCAGCAGGCGGCCGGCCCGCTCGTGGGCTTCCACCGCTTCCCCGACCCGGCCCGCCCGGACGAGGGTGACGCCGAGATCGCCCAGCACCAGCGCTTCGTTGTGCCGGTCACCGGCCTCCTGGCAGACGATCCGCGCCCGCTGATGGACCTCGATCGCCTCGTCGTAACGACCCCGGCGGCTGAGGATCTGGGCGACGCAGCCCCAGGACATCCCTTCACCGCTCCGGTCACCGAGGTCCCGGAAGACCGTTGCCGTCCGCCGGAACGTCTCGTCGGCCTCGTCCAACCGTTCCGCGTCGATCAGCAGGATGCCGAGGTTGAACGACATCCGGGCCTCCCACCGCGGGTCGTCCCGGCCGTGCACCAGGGTGAGGGCGTACCGGATCGCGTCGATGGCCGCCTGCCGCTGGTGCAGGCTCGCCAGGACCTCGGCGAGGTTCGCGTGGGCCGAGGCCTCCCCTTTCCGGTCGCCGACCTCCTGGAAGATCTCGCCGGCGGTCAGCAGGGCCTCCATCGCCTCCCCGAACCGTCGGGCCCGGCCCTGCGCGAAGCCGAGGTTGTGCCATGCCGTCGCCTCCTCGGACCTGATCCCGACGGCGAGGGCGGCGGACAGCGCCGCCGTCGTCATCGCGACGGCGTCGTCGTTCCGGCACCACCGGACCAGATGGCCGACCAGCGACGAGGACAGCGGCATGGCCACCAGGGGAAGGCCGATCGCCGCCGCCAGACGCACGGTCACGACCAGGTTGGCCCGCTCGCACTCCAGCCACCCCAGGGCCTCGCCCCGGTCACGGAACCGACCGGGGCCCTGCCTTCCGGGAAGCGCCTCGATCTCCTCGTCGGCGGCCACGGCCGTCTGCGCGTAGTGCACCAGCAGGCGCTGCAGGGCGCTCCCGCCGGCCGCCCGGTGGCGACCGGCCTGTTCGAGCGCGTAGTCCCGGACCAGGTCGTGGAGGTACCAGCGGCCGCCCGCCGTCTGTTCGACCAGGGCGCTGCCGACGAGCCGGGCGAGCCGGGAGCGGGCCTCGCGGACCTTCGCGTCGGCCAGGGCGGCGGCGGCGTCGGTCGAGATGTCGGGGCCGGGGTTGAGTGCCAGCAGCCGGAACAGCTCCGCCTGCGGCTCGGCGAGCCTCCGGTACGAGCGGTCGAGCACGATGCGGATGCCGACCTCACCGTCGTCCAGGAGGTCGAGCCGGGCGGCGTGATCGGCCAGGTCCGTGGCGAGCTCGTCGGAGCGAAGGTGCGGGTCCAGGACGAGCTGGGCGGCGGCGAGCCGCAGGGCCAGCGGGAGGTGGCTGCACAGTTTCGCGACGCGCTGGGCGGCTGCCGGGTCGGCCGTGACGCGCTCGTCGTCCGCGCGGGCGGCGCGGACGACGGTGTCGAGGAGGGCGACGGCCGTCTCGGGTCCGAGGACGCCGAGGCGGTGGAGGCGGGCGCCGAGGCCGGGGAGGGTCTCGCGGGAGGTGACCAGGAGGCGGTGGCGGGTGGACGGCGGCTGGAGGAGGCGGACCTGGTCGGCGGCGGAGGCGTTGTCGGCGACGACCAGGACGCCGCCGTCGTGCTGCTCCAGCCGGGCGCGGTAGAGGGCGGCCCGGGTCTCCGGGTCCGGGGGGATGTGCTCCGCCGGGACGCCGAGGGCGCGCAGCAGGGTGTCGAGGGCCTGCCCGGCCTCGACCGGGGTCCCGTCGTAGCCCCGGAGGTCGACGAGGAAGGCTGCGGAGAAGTGCTCGGCGTCCAGGAGGGTGCGGCCGACGGCGATCGCCAGCGTCGTCTTGCCGATGCCGCCGAGGCCGGTGACCGTCACCGTCGACGGGCCGTCCGTGGTCAGCAGGGCCCGGAGCTCGGCGAGGTCCTGCTCCCGTCCGGTGAAGGCGGAGGTGAGCGGCGGGAGGCCGGCGATGGTGGGCGGCCGGGGGGTGACCGTCACGTGCGCGGTGTCCGCCTGGACGACCGGGCCGTGGAAGTTCCCCCCGCGAATGCTGTTGTGCACCCGGTCAGGGTAGCCGCCCGCGCCTCCCGGCCGCTTCTCGTGCGCCTCCTGTGCGCCGGTGGTTCTGTGGAACGCTTCCCGGACAGACCAGGCGAGTTGGGGAGTTTGCATGCAGCACGGGCATACCGATCCGTCGCTCTACCGTTCGGCCGCCGAGGCGATCGCCGCTCCGCCGGAGAAGCTGGCGTACGTGGCCGGGTTCGACCGGTCGGGGCAGCACCCGGACGCACTGCTGAGCGTCGACACCGATCCGGACTCGGCGAGCTACGGGAAGGTTCTGAACTTCGCCGAACTGCCCACGCTCGGCGACGAGTTGCACCACTTCGGCTGGAACGCCTGCTCCAGCGCCCTTGCCCACGCCTGCCACGAGAACCCCGAGCGGCGCTACCTGCTGCTGCCCGGGCTGCGCTCCTCCCGGCTGCACGTCATGGACACCCGGCCCGACCCGGTCCGCCCGCGCCTGGTGAAGACGATCGAGGCCGAGGAGCTGGCCGCCAAGGCCGGCTACTCGCGTCCGCACACCCTGCACTGCGGCCCCGACGGCGTCTTCCTCTCCTGCCTCGGCGGCGCCGACGGCGAGGACGGGCCGGGCGGGGTGGCGCTGCTCGACCACACCACCTTCGAGGTGCTGCGCCCCTGGGAGACCGAGCGCGGTCCGCAGCACTTCGCGTACGACGTCTGGTGGCACCTGGGCACCAACGTGGGCATCACCAGCGAGTGGGGCACCCCGTCGATGGTCGAGGACGGGGTGGTGCCGGACCTCCTGCTCGGGCGCAAGTACGGCCACGCGCTGCACTTCTGGGAGCTGGACTCCGGGCGCCACCTCCAGCGGGTGGACCTCGGCGACCAGTACCAGATGGTGCTGGAGCTGCGCCCGGCGCACGATCCGCAGGCGGAGTGGGGCTTCGTCGGCGTCGTCACCAACGTCGAGGACCTCTCCTCCTCGGTGTGGCTCTGGTACCGGGACGGGCCGGCGTTCACCGCGCGCAAGGTGATCGAGATCCCCGCCGAGCCGGCCAAGGCCGAGGACCTGCCGCCCGCGCTGCAGCCGTTCGGCGCGGTGCCGCCGCTGGTCACGGACATCAACCTGTCGGTGGACGACCGCTGGCTGTACGTCTCGGCGTGGGGCACCGGGGAGCTGTTCCAGTACGACGTCTCGGACCCGTTCCACCCCCGCCTGGCCGGCTCGGTGCGGCTCGGCGGGATCGCCGCCCGCACCCCGCACCCGGCGGAGCCCGGCCGTCCGCTGAGCGGGGCGCCGCAGATGGTGGAGATCAGCCGGGACGGCCGGCGGCTGTACCTCACCAACTCGCTCTACGGCGCCTGGGACGACCAGTTCTACCCGGAGGGCATCGAGCCCTGGATGGTCAAGCTGGACGCCGACCCGGAGGCCGGCGGGCTGAGCATCGACGAGCGCTTCTTCCCGCACGGCGCCGACTTCCGGGGCCTGCGCGTCCACCAGACCCACCTGGCGGGCGGCGACGCCTCCTCCGACTCCTACTGCTACCGCTGACCCACCGACGGAGCGGACGGCCGCCCGGTCGGCGGCCGCCGGTCCGACGGCCGTCCGGCCGGCGTCACCGGTACAGCGCCTGGTCGAACCGCACCTGCGTGGACGGCAGCCCGGCCGCGGCCAGCCGGGTGCGGACGGAGCCGACCATGCCGATCGGCCCGGTGACGCAGGCCAGGTGCTCGCGCCAGTCGCCGGCCGAGGCGACGGTGTCGGCGAGCTCGCCGACGGTGACCGGGGTGACCGTCAACCAAGGCTTGTGCAGGCCGAGTTCGGCCAGCGACTGCCAGTCGTAGAGGTCCGCGCGCTCACGGGCGCCGACGAACAGGTGGACCCGGCGGCCGGTCGGCCGGCGGGTGGTCTGCTGCTCGATGATCGCCTTCATCGGGGCGAGGCCGGTGCCTCCCGCGACCAGCAGCAGGTCGCGGGCGTCGTCGTCGGGCAGCAGGCTGCCGCGCGGCGGGCCGAGGCGCAGCCGGTCGCCGACGGCGATGTGCTCGACCAGGGCGGCGCTGACCCCGCCGGGGCCGGTGCGGCGGACGTGGAACTCCAGCTCGTTGTCGGCGCGCGGGGCGCAGCCCATCGAGTACTGCCGCCAGGTGTGCGGCAGCGCCGGGTGCTCGACGGTGCCGTACTGCCCGGCCCGGTACGGGTACGGCTCGCCGGTGCGCACCCGCAGCACGGCGAGGTCGGGGCGGCGGCGTTCGTGGCCGGTCACCACGGCGTGCCAGTACGGGGGCTCGGTGAGCGCTGAGTCGGCGCCGGCCACCATCGCGCCGACGGCGAAGCGCAGCATCCGCACCCAGGCGCCCTCCAGGTCCTCGGTCCAGCGCTCGCCGGCCCGGTGCCGGACGGCCGCGCACAGGGCCTCCTCGAAGGCCTCGTAGTGCACCGGACGGACGCCCAGCTTCCGGTGGTCGCGGCCGAGTTGGCGGAGTGTCTGCTCCAGTTCGGCCGGGCGGTCGAGGTTGTCGATCAGGTGGTGGAAGATCCGTTCCAGGTGGAGCTGCTGGAACTCCATCGAGGCGGGGAAGAGCGGTCGCAGATACGGGCGACGGCTGAACATCACCGCGTAGAGGTGGTCGATCAGGTCCGCGAGCGGGGAGATCAGGTCGAGGTCGCGCCGGATCAGGTGCTGGTCGGCGGCGCCGTCGTAGCCGCCGTCCTCGCCGTACGCTCCGTATCCGAAGTCGCCGCCGCCCGAGGAGGACGGGGCGAGGAGTTGGCGTCGCAGGCGCATCGCGTGATGGCGGGCGATCAGGCGGTCGTACTCGGCGGTGGCGGTGGCGGTGCCAGTGCTCATGCTGCTGTTGTCCATGTCCCGCCCAGTCAACTGCCGAGCCGCCGAGCGCGAGAAGGGCCGATCGCCCCGGAGGAACCCGGGACCATCGACCCCTTGCGTTGGTACGTGTGGACCGGGATGGTTTTCGGCCACCACGGACCGGACCGCCCGGATGGGCCGGTGCGGCCCCGGAAGGACAGCCGCCGAAGGACACGCGCGGCAGGACGCCCGCGAAGGAACGGGTGCGACGGGCTGGTGCCCCACGCCCCGGTGCTCTCCCACCACCAGGACCCGGGGCACCGCCGTCGTCAGACCCCTGCCCGGTGCGTCTCCCGGCGCTCCAGCCGCCGCTGCCGGCCCTGGCGCAGCGGCTGTTCGGGCAGCCACCCGAAGGTGAGACAGGCGCCGACGACTCCGAGCAGCATCCCGATCACGAAGCCGCCCAGGTTGGAGGTGAGCCAGCTGGCCAGCGAGGCCAGCACGGCGAGGATGGAGTAGAACAGCCGCTGCGCCGGATTGAACAGGATCAGCAGGCCGCACAGCATCATCACCGCCGGCACCAGGTACCCGGCCAGCCCCTGCATCCCGATGTGCAGGATGACGGGCAGCGGGGCCTTCAGGGTGAACAGGATCTCGGCGCCGCCGAGCGTCACCAGCAGCCCGCCCCAGAACGGTCGCTTGCCCCGCCAGTCGCGCTTGGTCGGGCGCGCGGTCGGCTCGGCGGCGGTGGCCGCCGCGGCCTGGGCGGGCGCGGCCGCCGTCCCCTCGGCGGCCACCCCCTCGGCCCGTGCCGCGGTGCCCTCGCCGGTGCCGGCCGGCTCCGGTACGGACTCCGTCATGGTCAGCAGCCCGTGGAGCTGAAGCTCAGCCGCAGGTTGGGCAGCTTGAACCCGACGGCGGTGCTCGCGTAGTTGTGCTGGTTCAGGTGGGTCAGGGTGACGTGGTCGGCCTGCTGGCCGAAGACACCGGCGCCGCCCTTGCCGACCGGGCCGGCCTTGGTGTAGGTGCTGGCGTCGCCGCCGATCTCGATGTTCTTGAACTCCGCGTCGCCGGAGAGCAGGTCGGAGTCGGTGGTGAGGTCGGAGGCGGTGACGGGGGTGCCGCCGTCGCCCGCGTGGATCACCAGGTTGATGCCGCCGAGGTCGACGCTCTGGCACAGGTTGGTGATCTCGGCCTTCTTGATCGCCGACACCGCGACCAGCACCTGACCGCCGGTGGAGCCGGCGTTGGGGCTGTCGGGGATCATCGAGTCCAGCGCGCCGAACTGGGCGAAGCCCTCGCCGTCCAGCTTGTCCGCGGTGATGGTGAACGGCATTCCGGAGATGGAGAACTGGGCGGCGAGCACGCCCTGGGCGGTGAGCGCCATCAGGACGCCCCCGGCGGCGACGGCCGGGACGGCCATCAGGGCGGTGCGCTTCAGCCGGACCCGTCCTCTTCTCGGCCCGCTCGGCGTCTGCGGGGTCTCGGCCGCCGTGGCGGCGTCCTCGGACATGGCCATGTGTGTGCTCCCTGTGGGTGGATGGGTCTGCAGGCACTTGGCACGTTGTCCTGGCGCGGACAGCGTTCCCCGGGCGCGACCGGGCCGTCCGCCCCTCGGCAGCGGGGCGGGTCCGGTCAGCACGCGGTAAGTAACTGGGAAGCTACTGCCCGGTATTGGCCGGGTCAATACGGGTGCGCGAAGGGATCTTCACCAATCGGCGACCCGCTTCGGCCAGTCCCGCACCCCCATCCTCTCGGCCGCTTCCGCCGGACCGAGGAACGGCGACAGGCAGAACATGCTCAACACCGGTAGCAGTTCCATCAGTTGTTCGGTCCGGCCGGAGTCGATCCATCGGTAGATCGCGCTGTAGACGCCGCCCACCACCGAGTCCACCATCTCCTTCGAGTCGACCCCGCCCGGCAGTTGGGGCACCTCGTCGAAGAACGCCCGGAACCTGGTCAGCAGTTGGGCCCGCTCACGTCGGCCCGCCGGGCCGACCGCCTCGACCTCGATCACCGCCATCGTGGCGAACGCCGGTGTTCCGGCGAGAAGTTGGAGCATCGCGCCGAGCGCCTTCCGGATGCCCCGACACCAGTCGGATTCGGCCGTGAAGGCCGCCGCCATCCGCCGGATCACCACACCGGTGCCGTGCCGGTGCGCGGCCAGGAAGGCGTCCTCCTTGCCGCTGAACAGCTCGTAGAAGACCGGCCTGGTCACGCCCGCCGCGCGGCAGATGTCGCTGATCGTCGCGTGCTGGTAGCCGCGCTCGGCGACGGTCCGCACCAGACCGTCCAGCAGCCGCTCGCGCTGGGTCGCGGCGACCACGCCGGCGGGCAGCCGGCGCGGCCCGGGCTTGATCGAGCGGGCCGGATCGCGGCCGGTCCGGGCGCCCGGCAGCAGGACCACGTCGGCTCCACGGAGGTTCTTCCGATCCATCACCAACTCCTGTGTCCTGTATTGACATTGATGGAACACCGGGTTTACAACACTGACAGGTTTCCAACCGGTGGGCCAGCAGGCCCCCACCGGCCGGACCTCCCGGGGGCTCCGAGGAGCCCGGGCGAACGCCCGGGCCACGGGACCACGGCGGAGACGGGGCGCGACGGCGGCAGCCGTCGACGTGCCCCACGGCACCGCACGTCCCCGACCGAACGGCGCGGTGCCGTTGGTGTTCCACGCCGCCGTCCGTACGCACGACCGTGCCACCGCACCACCACCGCAGGACCGTGCCACCGCAATGCCGTACCACCGCACCGCCGTACGCCCACCCTTGCGTACGTCCGCACCGCCGTACCGAGCGGGCGGGCCCGTGGCGCCGGGCCCGCCCGCACGCCGGCCGGTGCCGAAGCCCGCGGGACGTCGCCCCGGCACCGGGCCACCGGCGCCGAACCACCGGTACGAAGCCCTCCGGTACGCCATGCACCTCCCCCGTCGTGCACACCACCACACCCGCACGCGGGGATTCCCCCACCCGTCCGTCGGACGGAGAGAGGCACCCTCATGCGCATCAGCCGCACCCTCGCCACCGCCGCCCTCGCCGCACTCGCCCTCACCGGCGCGGCCGTCGCCCCCGCCCAGGCCGCCGGCGCGGTCCTGACCACCGGCAGCCCGACCGGCCCGGCCGTCGCCGTCGGCGACGTACTGACCGCCAACCTGGTCTCCGGCACCTCCGCGACCTTCTACAACAGCGCCACCGGGACGACCGGCGTCAAGTGTGCCGCCTCCTCCTTCTCGGCGACGGTGACCTCCAACCCGGCCGCGCCGGGCAGCGCCACCGAGCAGCTCAACACCCAGACCTTCGGCTCCTGCACCTCCAACGTCATCGGCGTCACCGGCGTCAAGAGCGTCACGGTCACCAGCCTGCCGTTCACCAACACCGTCAGCGACGGCCCCGGCAACCCGGTCAAGCTCACCCCCGGCGCGGCCGGCGTGATGGGCACCACGGTGGTGCTCAACACCATCCTGGGCAGCATCAGCTGCAACTACCAGAACACCACCGGGATCAACGGCACCACCTCCAACACCGGCAACACCATCGGCTTCACCGGCCAGCCGTTCGCCCTGGCCTCCGGGCCGAGCCTGTGCTTCGCGACCGGCTACTTCAGCGCCACCTACGGCCCGGTCCTCGACACCTCGGTCGCCGGCAGCCCGGCCCTCTTCGTCAACTGACGCCAGGGCCCTCCCGGCCCGTCCCGACGGCGGCGGCGTACGGCACCCTCACCGGGCCGTGCGCCGCCGCGCCGACCGGCCCCGCGGCACGCCCCCGGACCCGGTCGCCCACCCCCGGGACAGCGAAGTGACCGGCCGGTAGGGTGGCGCCGCACGGAGACGGCGAACCGGAACGGGGCGAGCGGATGAGCGACAACGGCACGGGTTTCTTCACCTCGGTGGCGGACGCCGCCGAACAGCTGGCCGCCACCGGCTACCTGGCCTCCACGGCCGTGGCCACCACCGTCTTCCTCGCCGACCGGCTCGGCAAGCCGCTGCTGGTCGAGGGCCCGGCCGGGGTCGGCAAGACCGAACTCGCCAAGGCGGTGGCCGCGATCGGCCACGCCCGGCTGGTCCGACTCCAGTGCTACGAGGGCATCGACGAGGCCCGCGCGCTCTACGAGTGGAACCACGCCAAGCAGCTGCTGCGGATCACCGCCGGCCGCGACGAGGGCTGGCAGGAGGCCCGCACCGACATCTTCGGCGAGGAGTTCCTGCTCACCCGCCCGCTGCTCACCGCGATCCGCGGCGAGGAGCCGACGGTGCTGCTGATCGACGAGATGGACAAGGCCGACGTCGAGGTGGAGGCGCTGCTGCTGGAGGTGCTCAGCGACTTCCAGGTCACCGTCCCCGAGCTCGGCACCATCACCGCCACCCGCCGCCCCTTCGTCCTGCTCACCTCGAACGCCACCCGCGAGCTCTCCGAGGCGCTGCGCCGCCGCTGCCTCTTCCTCCACCTCGACTACCCCGAGGCCGAGTTGGAGCGCCGGATCGTCCGCCTCAAGGTGCCCGGCCTGGACGGGACGCTGGCCGATTCGCTGGTCCGGGTCGTCGGCGCGCTGCGCGCGATGGAGCTGCGCAAGGCCCCGTCCGTCGCCGAGACCATCGACTGGGCCCGCACCCTGCTCGCCCTCGGCGCCGACACCCTCGACGAGACGGTCGTCCGGGAGACCCTCGGGGTGATCCTCAAGCACCAGGACGACGTCCGCAAGGCCGCCCAGAAGCTCACCCTCGCATGACGACGCCCCCGCGGGCCGACACCGCCGCCCGCCTCACCGGCCTGGTCCGCGCCCTGCGCGGGCACGGCCTGCGGATCGGCCCGGCCGAGACGGTGGACGCCGCCGCCGTGCTGGAGGTCCTCGGTTTCGCCGACCGCGAGCAGATGCGGGCCGGTGTGGCCGCGGCCCTGCTGCGCTCGGAAGGCCAGCGGAGCGTCTTCGACGCCACCTTCGACCTGTTCTTCCCCCTCGGCGTCGGCACCCCGGAGGCCGTCCGGGCCGACCCGCCGCCCGTCCCCGACGACCCCGAGCCGCCGCGCTTCGGCCGCCCCGACCCGCTGCGCGAGCAGCTGCGCGAACGCCTGGCCGCCGCGCTGGCCGACGACGACCGCGCCGCCCAGGCCCGGCTGGCCGGCGAGGTGGTGGAGGCCTTCGGCCGGTACGGCGCCGGCGGCACCCCGGGCTCGGACGGCTGGTCCGCCCAGCAGGCGCTCGGCCGGCTCGCCCCCGAGACGCTGCTCGCCCGCGTCCTGGCCGCCCTGCGCGAGCGGCGGAGCGCCCCGGACCTCTCCGACCTGGTGCTCGCCGACGAGATCCGCCGCCGCATCCAGGACTTCCGCGCCCTGGCCGCCGGCGAGGCCCGCCGCCGGGTCGCCGAGCTGCGCGGCCCCGAGCGGATCGCCGAACGCGCCGTCGCCCCCACCGCCGACCTGGTCGACTTCCTCTACGCGGGGCGCGGCCAGGTCGCCGAACTGCGCCGCACCGTCCACCCCTTGGCCCGCAAGCTGGCCACCCGGCTGGCCGCCCGGCGCCGCCGCGCCGCCCGCGGCGAGATCGACCTGCGCCGCACCCTGCGCCGCTCGCTGAGCACCGGCGGGGTGCCGCTGCGCCCCGCGTACCGGCTGCGCCGCCCGGCCCGCCCGGAGCTGGTGCTGCTCTGCGACGTCTCCGGCTCGGTGGCGGGCTTCGCCGACTTCACCATGCTGCTGGTGCGGGCGATGAGCGAACAGTTCAGCAAGGTCCGGGTGTTCGCGTTCGTCAACCGCACCGCCGAGGTGACCGGCCTACTGCGCGGCGACGACGACCCGGCCCGCCTGGCCGCGCGGATCCTCACCGAGGCCAAGGTGACGGGCTACCACGGCAACAGCGACTACGGCGCCGCGCTCGGCGAGTTCGCCGAGCGGCACCTGGACGCCGTCGGCCCGCGCACCTGCGTGCTGGTCCTCGGCGACGCAAGGAACAACCAGCGCGACCCCAACCCGGACGCGCTGCGCCGGATCGCCGGCCGGGCCCGCCGGGTGTTCTGGCTCAACCCCGAGCAGCCCTCGCTCTGGCCGACCGGCGACTCCGCCGCCCTCGTGTACGCGGGCGTGGTGGAGATGCACTCCTGCCGCAACGCGCGCCGCCTCGGCGAGCTGATCGCCCGCCTGCTGCCGGTCTGACGCCGGTCCGGCGGTGCGGGGGCTCGACGGCGCCCGGGCCCGACGCGCCCCGGGTCTACCTCTGATCTTGGTCAGTGCTCCGGCATCAACGCCGGAGGTGATGGCCATCTCCGGCCCGGAGGCGCGGAGCGTCGAAATTTCTCTGCGCCTGCGGGGCGAAGGTCAGGCGGTCGGGCGTTGCCGACTCTCGATGTATTGGCGTACGACGGTGAACGGCGCACCACCGCATGAGCCCGCGAAGTAGGAAACGGACCAGAAGCAGCCGCCCCACAGGTAGCGGCGGACGTGGCTGTCGTACTCCCGTTGGAGTCCTCGGGAACTGGCGCCCTTGAGGCTGTTGACCAGCTTGGAGAGCTGGACCTTGGGCGGGTGGTGCACCAGCGGATGCAGGTGCTCCTGCTCGCCGTTGAACTGCTTCAACTCGGCCTCGAAGTCCGCGCATACGTCCCGCATGATTTCTTCGCAGCGGGTCGGCACGGCGTCAGTGAAGGCCCTGCGTCGGTACTTCGTGACGAAACCAAGTGGACGTGGAGGTTGTGGACGACATGGCGGCCGGTGCGCACACCGGGATTCGGATTCCATCACGGTGACATGAACCAAAATGCTACGGTGAGCGTCGTGCAGCTTCGGTACGCCTTCCGCGTGTACCCGAGCGTCGGTCAGTGTGCGTCGCTGGCGAGGTCGTTCGGGTGTGCACGGGTGGTCTTCAACGACGCGCTTCGTGTCCGCGAGGACGCCCGCGCCGCCGGGCTGCCGTTCGTCACGTCGGCCGAGCTGTCCAAGCGGCTGACGGCCTCGAAGAAGACCCCCGAGCGTGCCTGGCTCGGCGAGGTGTCCTCGGTGATCCTGCAACAGTCCTTGCGGGACCTGGACACCGCATACCGGAACTTCTTCGACGGCGTCAAGGGCAAACGGCCGAAGACCGGACCACCCCGCTTCAAGTCCCGCAGGGACAACCGGCAGGCGGTCCGCTTCACCGCCAACGCCGGATGGAGAATCACCGACGGCGGGAAGCTGCGTCTGCCGAAGATCGGCGACGTGCGGGTGAAGTGGTCGCGCTCGCTGCCGTCGGTGCCGTCCACGGTGACCGTGGTCAAGGACGCCGCCGGGCGGTACTTCGCCTCCTTCGTGGTCGAGACCGACCCGGCCGCCGACCGTGAGCGGGTGCCCGAGACCGACGCCATGGTCGGCATCGACCTCGGACTGGCCCACTTCGCGGTGCTCTCGGACGGCACGAAGATCGACAGCCCGAAGTTCCTGCGCCGCGCCGAGAAGAAGCTCAAGAAGGCGCAGCGGGTGCTCGGTCGCAAGGTGAAGGGATCGAAGAACCGGGACAGGGCCCGGATCAAGGTCGCCCGTGCGCACGCACGGGTGGCCGACGCGCGGCGCGAGTTCCATCACCGGCTCTCCACCGAGTTGATCCGCGAGAACCAAGCGGTCGCCGTGGAGGATCTGGCGGTGAAGGGACTCGCCCGCACGCGCCTGGCCAAGTCCGTGCACGACGCCGGGTGGTCGGCGTTCGTGACCATGTTGGAGTACAAGGCCGTGCGGTACGGGCGTGCCTTCCACCGGATTGGCCGCTTCGAGCCGACCTCGCAGGTGTGCTCGAACTGCGGCGTCAAGGACGGCCCTAAACCCCTCGATGTCCGGGAGTGGACCTGCGGGGCGTGCGAGGCTGTCCTGGACCGGGATATCAATGCGGCGGTCAACGTCGCCAGGGCCGCCGGACTGGCGGTGCCGGCCTGTGGAGCGCAGGTGAGACCGGTACTCGTGCCGGCGCAGCGCGGCGAAGCAGGAACCCACCCGAAGTCGTACCGGGCAACGGTGCGACAGGCGGGAATCACTCGCCTCTAGGTGGGTGAGGATGTCAATTGTCGACGTGCGCCAGGAAGTCCAGCAGCGCCGCGTTGACCTCGGCCGGGCGCTCCTGCTGCGTCCAGTGCCCGGTCTCCGGCAGCCGGACGTGCCCGTGCAGCCTGGGCACCCGGCTCAGCAGGTGGTCCAGCACCGGGCGCGGGACCATCGCGTTGACGAGGTCCTGCTCCCCCACCACGAACAGCGCCGGCACGTCGACCGTCACCCCGGTGAAGGCGGCCAGCAGTTCGGCGTTGCGGTCGAGGTTGCGGTACCAGTTGAGCCCGCCGGTGAAGGCCTTCTCGCCGTGCGGGGCGTAGTCGGCCTCGAAGGCGTCGAGGTCCGCCTCGGTGAGCCAGTCCGGCAGGCGTTCCGGCTCCGGGAGGCTGTCCAGCAGCCCCTCGCCCTCGGGGACGATCCACACGCGCGGAGTGCCGTCCGGCGACTTCGCGGACAGGATGCGGCGCAGGCTGGTCCGGACGTCCGCGGCCAGTTCGGCGTCGGCCCGGCCGGGCTCCTGGAAGTAGACCTGGTAGTAGCCCTCGCCGAAGGCCGCCCGGGCGGCCTCCAGCGGCGGCGGCCCGCCCACCGGCAGCGGCGGCACGCTCAGCCCGGCCACGGCGCGCACCAGGTCCGGCCGCAGTGCCGCGGTGGCCCAGGCCACCGGCGCGCCCCAGTCGTGCCCGACCACGACCGCCCGTTCCTCGCCGAGCGCGCCGATCAGCGCCGTCACGTCGCCGACCAGGTGCAGCAGGCTGTACTGGTCCACCCGCTCGGGCCGGTCGCTGCGGGCGAATCCGCGCTGGTCCGGCGCGACGACCCGGTAGCCGGCCTCGGCGAGCGGCGCGAACTGGTGGCGCCAGGAGTACCAGCTCTCCGGAAAGCCGTGCAGCAGCAGGACCAGCGGGCCTTCGCCCTGCTCCGCGTAGTGCAGCCGGACGCCGTTCACCTCGATCTCGCCGTGCTTGATCGCGTCGTTCAACTCGCCACTCCCCATCCGGTGAAGACATGCCGTCACTTCCGACCCTGCCCAGCCGACCGCCCGCGGAACCCCGCCGGCTCCGGGCGGTGGAAGCGGCCGAGGCCGCCCCGGAATCCCGGGACGGCCTCGGCCTGGACAGAACTGATCCGACGTCAGTTCACGGTGTAGCTGTACGGGATCGCCGCGAGCACCGAACCGGTGGTGTTCAGGACGTTGTTGGCGGTGGCCACGCCGGTCGGGCCGGACACCAGGTACAGCACGCCCTTGACGGTGCTGCCCTTCGGGCCGGTCGGGGTCAGTGTCACCTGGAGCGAGCCGGTGGCGCCGGGGGCGACGGTCACCGGGGTGGCGGCCGCGGCCGAGGCGTTCACCGAGGCGGCGTACGGGTCACCGGTGCTGGAGGTCAGCGCCGGGTCGAAGGCCTGGGTGTGCGCGGTGGCCGTGATGGTGGAGGTGCCGGCGGGCGCGGAGCCGCTGCCGAACGGGCCGATCTGCTGGACGAAGGTGCCCCAGGTGCCGGGGACGACCGGCTGCTCGGCGGTGCCGTTGTCGGTGACCACCGAGACGGTCGAGCCGTCCTGGGCCTTCTTCAGGTCGCCGAACAGGTCCGGCGAGCCGGTGGTGGCGCTCAGCTCGATCTGCGCCGGCGTCGAGGACGCCGCCACGGCCTTGAGCCGGTCGGTGCCCGGGGGCACCAGGAAGGACGGCACCGCGGAGCTGAGGCTCAGCGGCAGGCTGACGGTCGCCGAGGCGCCCTGCGGCACCAGCGCCAGGTCGACCCGGCGGTCCAGCCGGCCGTCGGCCGCGATCCGCTGGGTCGCGACGGTGTTGTTGGTGTAGTTCACCTGGACGGTGACCGGCTTGCCGGCCGCCAGCCTGGTGCGGGCGTCGTTCGGCAGACCCGCCGCGGTGGCCTGGTTCTGGTTGAACGCGACGGTGCCGGCGAAGTCCTGGGCGAGCTCCTGGCCGCTGACCGGGCCGAGCACGTTCAGGACGAACCGCCAGCGGCCGGCGGCCGGGTTGACGGCGGTGGCCGAGACGCCGTTGCCGGTGCCGGCCAGGTTGCCCTGGGCGTCGAACTGCCCGTTGCCCTCGATGTCGACCGGAGTGCCGTTCGGGCTGATCAGCGCGCCCTGCATGAGCAGCTTCGGGTCCTTGCCGACGGTCACGCCGACCCGCAGGTCCTTCTGGCCCTTCGGGACGTCGAAGGCGTACGCGAAGCTCTGCGTCGGCGAGGCGCTGCGGCCGTTGCCACCGGTGACGGTGCCGGTGAAGGTGCCCTTGCCCTGGTTGACCGGGACCAGGCTGCGCAGCACGACCGGGACGCTGGTGGTGTTGCCGTTGGAGCTGGAGACGAGGACGGCCTCGCTGGAGTCACCGCTGGTGGCCGGGGTGGTGAGCTGGACCTTGAGGGTCTTGGTCTGGCCCGGCTTGAGGTCGGTGGTGTTCGGGCTCACGGTGCCGGCCGGCACCGCGCGCTGGGTGGCGGTGCCCAGCTGGACGGCGCCGCTGTAGCCGGCCTTGCCGGCCGGGGTGTAGAGGATCGCGGTCCACTCGCCGGCCACCGGGTGCGGAACGTCCACCAGGCCGAAGTTCGCCGGGGTGGCGCCGCCCTGCGGACGGGTGTTGGTCTCGAAGCGGCCCGAGGGGTCGAGCAGCGTCATGCGGACCACCGGTCCGTTGGTGACCGGGTTGGGCGCGCCCTGCCAGGCGATCGAGGCCGCGAGGCGGTCGGCGCCGGCCGGGACGGTGAACTTGACCTGCTTCTGCACCCAGTCCGCGCCGTTGGTCGCGTACTTGAAGGTGTCCTTCGAGGACGGGTCCAGCTGGACGGTCTGCTGGTTGCCCGACTGCGGGGCGAAGCCGCGGGTCGCGGCGCTCACCGTCTGGGTGGTGTCACTGGTGTTGGTGACGGACACGTCGGCGGTGTGGGTCGAGCCGGGGGCGCCGGCGATGTCGACCTGGCCGGTGTTGACCACGACGGTCTTCGCGCCGTCGGTGCCGTCCCCGTCGTCGTAGCCGCGGGCGGCCTCGACGGCGGCGCGGACGTTCAGCAGGCCGGCGCCCTGCTCCTCGGCCGGAACGCCGAGGTCGGTGGCGGTGCCGGTGAGGAACTTCTTCACCAGCGCCGGGGCGGGCGAGTCGCCGCCGTGGGTGTCGCGGTAGGCCTGGATGACCAGGGCCGCGGCGCCGGTGACGAACGGGGCCGACTGGCTGGTGCCGCCGAACGGCTGGATCGGCGAGGGCTGGCCGTTGTAGCCCGTGCAGTCGGTGTACTTGCTGGTGTCGGGCGTGCACAGCGCCCAGTCCGACTCACCCGGGGCGACCAGGTCGACGGTCCGGCCGGCCTGGGTGAAGCCTCCCGAGGAGAGCGCGGAGATCCGGCTGTTGCTCCAGGTCCTGTTGGAGAACTGGGAGGCCGCGTAGCCGGTCTGCTGGTAGTTCTGGTTGTCGGTGGAGGCGCCGACCGCGATCACGTACGGGTCGGTGGCCGGGGTGCCGACCGTGCCGCTGATGCCGGCGTCACCGCTGGAGACGGCGACGGTGACACCGGCCTTGACGGCCTGCTCGTTGAAGAGCGAGATGGTGTCGTGCGCGCCGCTGTCCGGGGTGACGTTGCCGCCGAAGGACTCGTTCAGCACGTCGACGTGGGCGACCCGCACCGCGTAGTCGATCGACTGCAGGATCGAGGAGTTGGACATCATCTCGCCGCCGGCCTTCAGCGCGACCAGGTCGGCGTCCGGGGCGAGGCCGCGGATGCGGATGTTGCAGCCGGCCGGGAGCGGGTGCGAGGAGTTCACGAACTTGGAGACGTCGTAGACCTGGCGGCCCTGGGCGACGACCGCCGAGGCGTCGCCGAAGGCCTCGGCCGCACCGGTCGGCGCGTCCCAGCCGTCGCCCGCGAAGTCCTGGTAGTCGACCACGGCGTGCGAGCCGTCGGCCCGGATGAAGTCCGGGTTGTTGGGGTCGAGGCCGTCGGCGATGTAGGCGACCTTGACGCCCTTGCCGGTGGCCAGGTCCTCCACGCCGGGCTTGCCGTTGCCGGTGACGGCCCGGGTCGAGTAGAGGCCCTCGGGCTCCAGCAGCGGCTTGCTCGGGTCGGAGGGGCAGACCGTGTTGGTCGCGTTCTCCTCCGCCCCCTGGCCGTTACTGCCCGAAACGGCCTGCGGAGCGGCATCGGCCTTGGGCGCCTTTGCGCCGGCGGCGGCCGCGTCCTTGGCCGCCTTCGCCTTTCCGGCGGCCGCCGGGGCGACCTGGACCTGGGCGTCGGCCACCACGGTGGAGACGGCCGGGTCCGCCTGGAGCTGGGCGCGCAGGGCGGGGCTGACCGTGGCCGAGAAGGCGTTGCCGACCACGAAGCTCTTGATGTCGGTGCCGCCGGCCGCCTTGACCTTCTTCAGCAGCGGCGCCTGCGCGTCGGCGGTCTTCTGCTGCCGGGCGCCCAGGTGGCCGTGGTCGGCCGGGGCGTCCGCGATCTGGTCCTTCAGAATCACGATCACCGGCACCGGGGCCCCGTCCGCGGACGCCGCTTGGGCGTTCTGCGGGTCGGGGGCCGGGGCCGCGCTCGCCATGGTCCCGAGGCTCAGGACCATCGACGCGGCGGTGACCGTGACGGCCGCCGCCAGCTGGGTTTTCCGCCAGCCGATCATATAAATCCTCTCGTCAGATGGATAGCTGACGCATTCCAACGCACCTGAGAGGATCACGACAAGGGGGTAAATCCCCATCAGAAAGTAAAGTTGACCATCAATCAGTAAAATTCACGGAGGAAATCGGGCCGAATCATCATCTTTCAGCCGATCGGCCCTTACCGGACCCGGGGCGACTCCACCGCGGGAAGGGCGGTGGCGACTCCCTTCCCGCGCCACCGCCCGGCGAAACGACGTGCCCGGCTCCTGTCGAGGCCGCCGCCCGCCCGCCGCCCGGCCCGTCCGGCCCGGCCCGGCCCGTCCCGGTCAGTACCCGGCCAGCCGCTCCTGAGCGTCCGCCAGGTCCTCGGCGGTCGGCGCGTCGTCCTGGGTCAGCCGGTGGCGCCAGTAGCCGGTGAAGTCGACGGACGCCTTCGGCACCCCGCGTTCCTCGACCAGGTGGCGGCGCAGCGCCCGGACCGCCCCCGCCTCGCCGGCCAGCCAGGCGAACGGCCGGCCCGGCGGCAGCTCGGCGGACCGGACGGCCCCGGTCAGCACGGCGCCCGGGGCGGCGCCGTCCCGGTGCAGCCAGTGCACGTCGAGGCCCTGCGGCCCCTCCAGCGGCTGCCGCTCGGCCTCGTCCGCGACCTCGACGTACGCCACCGCCCGCACCCCGGCGGGCAGCGCCCCGACCAGCGTCGCGAGCGCCGGCAGCGCGGTCTCGTCACCGGCCAGCAGCACCCAGTCGGCCGCCGCCGCGGCCTCGGCGAACGGGACCGGCGGGGCGTACAGCGCGGAGGGGCCGACCATCCCGAGCCGGTCCCCCGGCGCGGCCCGCAGCGCCCAGGCGGCGGCCGGCCCGGTGTCGCCGTGCAGCACGAAGTCGATCTCGACCAGCCGGGTGCCGGGGCGCCGGCCGCGCAGGGTGAAGCCGCGCAGCAGCGGGCGCCGCTCCTCGGGGATCGCCAGGTAGGCCCGGTACCAGCCCGTCGGGTCGTCCTGCCGGGCGGGCAGCACCGGCTCGCGCTGGCCGGGGCGGGGGAAGCAGAGCTTGAGCTGCTGGTCGGGGGCGGTACCGACGGCGTCGGGCAGTTCCTCGGCGGCGAAGGTGATCCGGGCGGTGCGCGGCGTGATCCGGCGGACCTCGACGACCTCGACGAAGGTGACGGGCAATGTCATCGCGAAACCCCTTCGATTGGTAACCTTACGGCATAAAGAGTTGCCGCAGGGGCGATACTTTACGCCATAAGGAGATGTCGGATGACCGTCTACGCCGGACAGGGCGACGCCCATCGCTCGCTCGCCCTGCTCTGGGGTGCGCCCGCGGAACCGCGCACCGGGCGCAGCGGCCCCAAGCCGGGCCTGAGCGTGGACGCGATCGTGTCGGCCGGAATCGCGGTGGCCGACGCCGAGGGCATGGCCGCACTGTCGATGCGCGCCGTGGGCGAACGGCTCGGCCGCACCGCGATGGCCCTCTACACCTATGTGCCCGGCAAGGCCGAACTGCTCGACCTGATGCACGACCGGGTGCTCGCCGAGCTCCCGACCGAACGCCCGACCGAACGCCCCGCCGAATATCCTTCCGAACTCCCCGGTGAGCGCCCCGCCGAATACCCGTCCGGACTCCCGGACGAACTCCCCGACGGGCTCCTGGACGGACTCCCGGACGACCCCTCTGCGGCCGAGGACTGGAGGGGGGCCGTCACCGCCTGGGCCGAGAACCTGTACGCCTGCTACCTGCGTCACCCCTGGGTGCTCCAGGTCTCGCAGGCCCGCCCGGTCCTCGGCCCCGCCGAACTCGCCGCGATGGAGGCGCTGTTGCGCGCGCTGCGACCGGCCGAACTGGCTCCCCGGCGGCTGCGCGGGGCGGTCGCCGCACTCTGGCAGTTCGTCCGCGGCCTGGCCGCCACCACCGCCGACGCGCGCGGCGCGGCCGCCGCGACCGGCGTCACCGACGAGGACTGGTGGGCCGGCCGCTCCGCCCGACTGGTCGAACTCGCCCCGGACTTCACGGAACGCTTCCCCCTGCTCGTCGCCCTGCAGAGCGAGGGCGGCGGCGCCCCGGAGGACGGCCACCTGGAGGCCTTCCGCAGCGGGCTCGCCGTGTTGCTCGACGGCATCGCGGCGGAGGGCCTCCCGACGGATCCACGGTGACGCGGTCCCGGGAACCGGGAACCGGGCCGCTGCGGGCGGTGCGGTCCCCGGCCTCGGGTGCCTCCGCCCGCGGCACCGCCGCTCCGCGCCGGCCCGAAAAACCCGCTCGACGTGAAGTCGTCCTGCCCGGATGCCAACCTCTGCGTGCCCGTCGGACCGCTCACCGCCGACGACGCCTTCGTCATGCTCCGGCTGGTCGACGACCAGGCCCGGATCCCGCAGACCCCCGCGGGCCCGGCCACCCTCACCGAGGGCAGGCCCGAGACGTTCTGCACCATGTACGGCGGCACCCGGGAGTTCGTCGGGCACCGCGTCGTCGTCCGGGGCGGCCGTCCCGAGCTGATCGAGCTGACGGCCTGCCTGCGCGAGCCGTCCGACCCGACGCTGCGACAGGTACGGCAGGTGCTCGACTCCCTGCGGACCACCACCGGGAACGGCAGCACGCCGGCGAACACCCCGCGCGGCTGATCCGAGCCCCCTCGCCCCACGCTCCTCTCCCCAAGTTCCTTTTCCGAAGCTCCTTTTCCGAAGGCTGAACCGCCATGTCCCTACCCCGTCGCGCCCTGGCCGGGCTGGCGCTGCTCCTCGTGAGCTGCGCGCCCAACACCGCCGCAGGGCCCGTGCCGCCGGCCGCGGCCGTCCCCGACGCCCCGGGCGCCCCCGACGCCCCCGCGCCCGCAGCGCCCACGCCGCACCCGACCGCGGCGGCCGTGGCCGCCCGGCCCGCTCCGCCCGAACTGCCGCGCCAACTGCCCGGGGTCGGGCCCCGCCTGCTGGCGGCCGTACCCGCCGGGACGCGGCGGGCGCTGGTCGTCACCGGTGACGGCCCCGACGCCTCGACCGGCCGAGCCGTCCTCTACCGCGACGACGGCACGGGCTGGCTCGCCGGCCCGACCTGGCCTTCCCGCAACGCCCTGCACGGCTGGACCCCGGACCACCACGAGGGCGATCTGCGCTCGCCGATCGGCGTGTTCACCCTCGGCGACGCCGGCGGGCGCCTGCCCGACCCTGGCACCCGGCTGCCCTACGACCACACCGACGACTTCAGCATCTCCGGCACCGGTTTCGCGGGCGAGCCGCTCGCCGGGGCCTTCGACTACGTGGTGGCCATCGACTACAACCGCGTGCCCGGCGCCTCCCCGCTCGACCGGCGCCGCCCGCGCGGCGGGCAGTACGGCGGAGGCATCTGGCTGCACGTCGACCACGGCGGGCCCACCCACGGCTGCATCGGACTGACCCCCGACCGGATGCGCGAACTGCTCCTCGCCCTCGACCCCGCCCTGCACCCGGTGGTGGTCATGGGCGACGCCCCGGCCCTGGCCCGCTGAGGGCCGGGCGCCCGGTGCGGACCCCGTCGGCGGCGGCCGCACCGCGGTTCGCCGCCGCGCAACCGCTCCCCGCCGCCCGGCCGCGCTAGCCGTGCCGGGCGGCGGGGAGCGTCAGCAGGACACCGAGCACCACCAGGGTGGCGTACCCGGCGATCTCGTGGCCCGCCGGCACCAGGACCCGGACGAAGCCGAACAGCCGGAAGCCCTCGATCCAGGTGGACAACAGGCCCGAGGCGCCGCCGACGATCAACACCGAGCCGAGGTAGCCGAGCAGGGTCTTCATGCCCCCGAGCCTAGGAAGGCGACCCGTCGCCGGACGTCCGACTTTCGGTGCGGACCCGCGCCACCAAAGTCGTCCCTTCCGCACGGGTCCGCACGGGTCCGCACGGCTCCGGGCGGCCCCTCGGGCTCCCCGCGCGGCCGCAGAACTCCGGACGGAGCAGCAGGCCCGGCGGCCCGGCGGCGGCGCGGGTACGTTCGCCGTGTGCAGCCCAAGCGTGTGCAACAGAAGTCCCCGTACGTCACCAGGGCCGTGGCCGGCACCGCCGCCTGTGCCGCCCTGGTGCTCTCCGTCGTCGCCCCGGCGGCGCTCGCCCAGGACTCCGTCCCCGCCGTCGGCGGGGAGCGGCTCGGCCGCCCGGCCGTCCAGGTCGCGCCGCTGGCCGGGGCGCCGGCCCTGCCGTCCGAACTGACCGGCCGCTCCTGGCTGGTCGCCGACGCGGCCACCGGCGAGGTGCTCGCCGCCCGTGACGCCCACCTGCCGTTGCCCCCGGCCAGCACCCTCAAGATGCTGTTCGCGGACACCGTGCTGCCCAAGTTCGACCGGGGCCTGGAACACAAGGTCACCACGGCCGAACTCGCCAGCCTCGGCGCCGGCAGCAGCCTGGTCGGCGTCAAGGAGAACCTGGCCTACCGGGTCGAGGACCTGTGGCGGGGCGTCTTCCTCAGTTCCGGCAACGACGCCGTCCACGTCCTCTCCCACATGAACGGCGGCATCCAGCGGACCGTCACCGAGATGCAGGAGCGCGCCCGGGCCCTCCAGGCCCGGGACACCCATGTGGTCTCCCCCGACGGCTACGACATGGACGGCCAGGTCTCCTCCGCCTACGACCTCACGCTCTTCGCCCGGGCCGGGCTGCGCAACACCGACTTCCGCTCCTACTGCTCCACCCGTACCGCGAGCTTCCCCGGCGGGCTGGACAAGCTCACCGGCCGGCGCACCAGCTTCGACATCGCCAACACCGACCGGCTGCTCGGCAAGTACCCCGGCCTGATCGGCGTCAAGAACGGCTACACCACCAACGCGGGCGCCACCTTCACCGGCGCCGCCGAACGCGACGGCCGCACCCTGCTGGTGACGGTGATGCACCCCGAGGCGCAGGGCAAGGTGTACGACGAGGCCGCCAGCCTGCTCGACTGGGGCTTCGCGGCCGCCGGGAAGGTCCAGCCGGTCGGCAAACTGGTCGACGAGCCCGCCGGCCCCTCGCCCTCCCCGTCCGCCGGGGCCGAGGCCGAGGCCGTCGACCAGCTCCCGCCCTGGTCCCGCCCTCCGGTGGCCGGCGGCTCCGACTCCGGCTTCGGCGCCGCCGTCTGGACCGCCGCGGCCCTCGGCACCGCGCTCGCCGCCTGGACCACCGCCCGCACCGCCGCCCACCGCCGCGCCACGCCCGCCCGGGCCGTCCCCGTCCCCGCGTACGGCGGGGGCGGCGCGACCGCCGTCGGGGGCGCCACCGGCGTCGGTGGCCGCGGCGGCCGGCGCCGCGTGGTCCGCCACGCCCGCACGCTGGTCCGCAGCGCCCGCACCGCCAGCTTCCGCATCCGAACCCACCGCACCGGATCCGACTGACCGACGAGGAGGGTACCCGGCCGGGTTCCGGCGAACCGCCCTCTAGACTTCCGGCCATGACCACGCCCGACCCCTCCGCCGCGGACCGGCTCTCCCGGATCGTCCGGCTCTCCTCCGGGAGCTACCTGCTCGTCACCACGTACAGGAAGGACGGCACCACCGTGCCGACCCCGGTGTGGGTGGTGCGCGACGGGGAGGCGCTCGGCGTCTGGACCGTCGCGGACTCCTGGAAGGTCAAGCGGATCCGCAACCGCGCGGACGTGCTGGTCGGCCCCTGCGACGTCAAGGGCAACCCGACCGGCGAGCAGTACCCCGCCACCGCCGAGATCCTCGGCCCCGAGCGCACCGCCGCCTACCGCACGCTGCTGCGCCAGAAGTACGGCCTGCTCGGCGTGCTCACCCTGCTCGGCAGCCGGCTGCGGCGCGGCGAGCGCGGCACCGTCGGCATCCGGATCACGCTGGCGGACTGAGCTACGGGTGCGGGCCCGCCAGCACGCTGGGCAGCCCGACGAAGTTCCGACTCCGGCCCGAACCGCTCCTCCAGCCCGTCCGCCAGGGCGTTCAGCGCGGCCGCGCCGTCGCCCTGGAAGGAGGAGCCGTGCATCACCGCCAGGGTGCGCGGGCGCAGCTCGGCCAGGGAGCGCAGCGCGGCCGCAGCGGCCGTCAGGCAGGAGGTCTGACGGAACAGCCGCTCGGACTCCAGGGCCGGTTCGACCAGGTCGGCGTCGGTGACGGCGGGCCCGTTGCCGAGGTGGGTGAACAGGTCTCCGCAGAACAGGGTGCGGGTCTGCTCCTCGAACAGCACCCGTGCCTCCCAGCCGTGCGGCACGTGCGGGGTGTTGATGTTGCGCAGCCGGCGGCGCACCTGGCGCCCGCCGAGGTCCAGCACCTCGCCGTCGTCCATCGGCACCGGCGGACGGTCGGCCAGGTCGTTCAGCGAGACCAGGCAGCCCAGCGTGTTGTGCGCCACCCGCGCGTGCGGTGCCGCGGCGAGGAACTCGTTCATCGCCCCGCACTCGTCCGCCTCGACGTGCCCGAAGGTCACCCAGCGCAGCCGCTCCAGCGGCACCACCTTCCCGATCGCCTCCGAGACGACCGGGAACAGCCGGCGCATCCCGGTGTGGAAGATCAGCGGCTCCTCGGCGTCGACCAGGAACTGGTTGAAGGTGAACCCGGTGGGCGGGGCGATCTCCGGGACGAAGGTCGAGACCCGGTAGATGCGTTCGGCGATCTCGTCGATGCGTGTCTCCATGGGCCCGTTGCCTACCCGACCGCCGTGCGGCCGCCCGGCAGCGCGCGCCGGACATGCCGGGCACGTCCCCGGTTCGGCCGAGCCGCGTGCCCGCGCCCTGGCGCGTGCCCGCGGCCGGGCGCGGGGCGACGACGTGGCAGGCTGGCGGCCATGGACGAGAACGCGGCCGGGCCGCTTCCCCTGCTGGTCGTCGACGGCGCGAACGTGGTCGGGTCGGTGCCGGACGGCTGGTGGCGGGACCGGCGGGGCGCCGCCGAGCGGCTGCGGGACGGGCTGGTCGCGGTGGCCGCCCGGGGCGTGCCGGAGCTGCCCGGCCCGCTGGAGGTGGTCCTGGTGGTGGAGGGCGCGGCCCGGGGCGTCGACGGGGTGGCCGGGGTGCGGGTGGTCGCCGCGAGCGGCAGCGGGGACGACCGGATCGTGGAGCTGGTCCGCGCGGCCCGCACCGAGGACCCGGAGCGGACCTGCCTGGTGGTCACCGCCGACCGTGAACTACGCTCCCGGGTCGGCGTGTTGGGCGCCGGGGTGACCGGGCCGCGGAGTGTGCGGAGCTGACTGCTCCCAGGGGTGGCCGCCGTCCTGGCCGCTCTCCAGCAGCGGGATCAGCTCGAAGGACGCGTCGCTGAGGCCGCCGAGGGTGTAGCGGCGCGGGCCTGGGGCGGTGTGGCCGACGGCGTAGCCGGCCAGGTTCCAGGTGTACACCGGGACGTCCTCGGGGACGGGCGCGAACGGGTCGGCGCTCGACCGGTGGGCCTGCTCGTCGGTGACCACGACCACCCGGTCGTGCTCCCGGTAGTGCCGGCGGACCGCGCCGGCCGTGTCGGTGCCGCCCAGGTTGCGGAAGAGCCCCAGGGTCCGCAGCACCGAGGGTTCCGGTTCGACCGCCCGGCTGCCGGTGCCGAACTGGACCAGGTCGGCCCGCTCGGCGCGCAGGGCCAGCGCGGTGCCGAAGACGGCGGCGGTGTCCGCCCGGTTCAGCTGGGTCCGGGCCGACGGCAGGTCGAACATCGAGGACGAGCGGTCCACCAGCACCAGGGTGCGGCCGGGCAGCACGGGCACCCCGGCCAGCGAGTGCCCGAGGGCGGTCTCCAGGGGCTCGGACCAGCGTGACGAGCGGGTGGCGCGGTGGGCGGCGAGGAAGCGGAACGGGAACTGCCGGGAGCGCCGGACCTCCTCCGGGTCGGCGATCCGGCCGGCCGCCCGGGCCGCCGGCTCGTCGCCGACGCCGGCCTGGTCGAAGTTGCGGAGGTTGCGCACCAGCGCCATCGGGCCCATCGAGGGGATGACGGCCTCCCAGGCGGCGGCGTCCAGCGGGCCCTGCAGCCAGCCGGCCAGGGCCTCCCAGGTCATCCCGGCCTCGGCGAGGCGCTGCGCGCCGCCGGGCTCGGTGACCAGCGCCCTGCGGTCGGCCGGCGGGACGCCGAGCAGTTCGTGGTGGGCGCTCAGCAGGCGCTGGTCGGCGGGCGGCAGGGCGCGGTCCGGGCGGTGGCGGCGGTCCAGGGCGTACCGGAACAGCGCGCCCTGCCAGGGCTTGTCCGGGTCGGGCGCGGGGTGGGTGAGCTCCAGGACGTCGCCGAAGCGGAAGGCGCGCGAGGGCGTGTCGTACTTCAGCAGCGCGCGGCCGGTGTAGAGCCGGCGGACCGCGTCGCCGATGCCGCGGCGCAGCGGCTGGGGCAGCCGACGGCCGTACCGGCCGGTCCAGTGCGCCAGCAACTCGCCCGGCTCGTCGGGGCGTTGGAGCACCGCGTCGACGGCCTGCCGGGAGTACCCGGCGGCGCCGGCCGCCGACCGGGCGTGGACGAATTCGACGGCCCCGACCAGGGCGGCGGTCCGGACGCGGAACCCGGTGCGCAGCCAGCGCAGCAGCCCGAGGGTCCACTCGGGGTCGCTCACGGCGTGCTCGCGGATCAGCCGCACGTACCGCTCGTCGCGTTCGACGGCCGACTCGTAGAAGCTCTCCTGGCCGAACAGGTGGGAGACGGCGAGGAGGAACAGCTCCTCCTTCGGCTCCCGGAGGTAGCCGGTGCCGCCCTGGTGGTTGGTGACCGCCGTTCCCGGGGCGGCCGCCGTCTCCGGGGCGGCCGCGGTGCGCCGGAGGACCGGCGGCGGCGCCGAGCGCAGGTGCTGGACCTCCGGGATCGGCCACTGGCCGTGGGTGGAGAGCGGGGAGGACACCCCCCGTGCGGTGAGTCCCGGTAGTTCTCGCTGGATCTCGGCCCTGGTGGCGGCCTTGGTCCGTTGGCGGTTGAACCGGGTCATGCAGAGGTCCCCCTGGTGGGTGGTCGGGCCGGAGCGGGAGGGGAAGGGCGAGGCGGGGCCCGCGGGACGGGCGCGGGCGCGGGCCGAAACCGGCGCGTGCCGGGACGGGCGCCTCCCGGGATCAGAATCGGCACCGGTGTCACTTGATGGTTTTCGAAAAGGAAGTAACCGGGGCCAGGCGCATCGGGAGGCGCCGTCCCGGACGCTACCCGGTCGGGCCGCGGCTCGTCATCCGATTATTCGCGCCTCGATTTCGGACCGTACGGGAACCGTTCCGCGGTCGTGTCCGACTGCTGGGAGGTGAGTGCGAAGTCGCCGGGTGTCCGGCCGTTGAGTGTGCTGGTGGGGTTCCTCCTGCTGCTGGTGGTGGTGTTCGTGGTGGCCTACGGGGTGGGTCGGCAGGTGGGGCCGGTGGCGCCCGGGCTGCGGCCGAGCGGCGGGGGCGGGGCGTCCCCCGGAATGGGCGGGCACGACATGGGCGGGATGCGGTGAGCGCCGTCGCCGAGCCCGTGGTCGCCACCGATCTGGCGGTCGGCGGGATGACCTGCGCCGCCTGCGTGGGCCGGGTGGAGAAGCGGCTGGCCCGGATCGACGGGGTGACGGCCGGGGTGAACCTGGCGACCGGGCGGGCCCGGGTGCTGCACCCGGCCGGGATCCCGGTCGCGGAGCTGGTGGCGGCGGTCGAACGGGCGGGCTACACCGCCGAGCCGCTGCCCGCGGGGGCTCCGGTCGGGATGGCGGCCGAGGAGCCGGACGAGCGGTGGCGGCTGCTGGTCACCGCCCTGCTGGCCGTCCCGGTGCTGGTGCTGTCGATGGTGCCGTCGGCGCAGTTCACCGCCTGGCAGTGGGTCTGCTTCGCGCTCGCCGTCCCGGTGGTGACCTGGGGGTCGGCCGGTTTCCACCGCCGGGCCCTGCGGGGGCTGCGGCACGCGGCGGCGACCATGGACACCCTGGTCAGTCTGGGTGTGGTGGCCTCCTTCGGATGGTCGGCGTACGCGCTGTTCCTCGGCGGGGCCGGCGATCCGGACATGCGGATGCCGTTCTCGCTGACCGCCGACGGCGGCGGCACCGCGCACGTGTACCTGGAGGCGGCGGTCGGCGTACCGCTGTTCGTGCTGGCCGGGCGACTGCTGGAGGGCCGGGTGCGTCGGCGCAGCGGATCCGCGCTGCGGGCGCTGGCCGAGCTGGGCGCCAAGCAGGTGTGCCTGCGCGGGGCGGACGGCGAGGAGCGCCTGGTGCCGATCGAACTGCTGCTGCCCGGGCAGGAGTTCGTGGTGCGGCCGGGCGAGCGGGTGGCCACCGACGGGGTGGTGGTCGAAGGGGGTTCGGCGCTCGACCTGAGCCTGCTGACCGGGGAGAGCGTGCCGGTCGAGGTCGGCCCGGGCGCCGTGGTGGCGGGTGCGACGGTCAACGTGGGCGGCGCCCTGGTGGTCCGGGCCACGGCCGTCGGCGCGGACACCCAACTGGCCCGGATCACCGCGCTGGTGGCGCAGGCCCAGGCCGGCAAGGCGCGGGCGCAGCGGCTGGCGGACGCGGTGGCCGGGGTGTTCGTGCCCTGCGTGCTGGCGATCGCGGCGAGCGTGCTGGGCTTCTGGCTGGGCGCGGGCGCGGCCCCGCAGGCGGCGGTGACGGCGGCGGTCGCGGTGCTGGTGGTTGCCTGCCCGTGCGCGCTCGGACTGGCCACGCCGACGGCGCTGCTGGCGGCGACCGGGCGGGGCACGGAACTGGGCGTGCTGGTGCGCGGCCCGGAGGTGCTGGAGAGCCTGCGCCGGGTGGACACGGTGGTGATGGACAAGACCGGGACACTGACCACCGGACGGATGGAGCTGGCGGCCGTCACCACCGCCGACGGCCTCGCGCAGGACGAGGCCCTGCGGCTGGCCGGCGCGGTCGAGCACCGCTCCGAGCACCCGATCGGCCGGGCCGTCGCGGCGGCGGCCCGGGAGCGCTGCGGGCCGCCGGCGGCCGTGGACGGCTTCGCGGCCACCACCGGGCTCGGGGTGTCCGGGACGGTCGAGGGCCGGGCCGTGCGGGTGGTGCGGCCGGACGACTCCGTCCTGCCGCCGGCCCTGGCCGAGGCGGCCGCACAGGCCGCGAAGGAGGGCCGTACGGCCGTCGCGGTCGAGCTGGACGGGCGGCCGGCGGCCGTCCTGGTGGTCGGCGACACCCTGCGATCGGGCAGCTGGCGGGCGCTCCACCGGCTGCGCGGGCTGGGCCTGGAGACCGTCCTGCTGACCGGGGACGGCCCGGGCGCCGCGCGGGCGGTGGCGGCCGAGCTGGGCATCGAGCGGGTGCACGCCTCGGCCTCCCCCGAGCGCAAGGCCGAGGTGGTGGCCGAACTGCGCGCCGCCGGACGGACGGTGGCGGTGGTCGGCGACGGTGTCAACGACGCGGTGGCCCTGGCCTCGGCGGACCTCGGGGTGGCGCTGGCCTCCGGCAGCGACGCCGCGATCGGCGCGGCCGGGCTGACCCTGGTCCGCGGCGACATCGAGGCGGTGGTGGACGCCGTACGGCTGGCGCGGCAGACCCTGGCGACCATCCGGGCCAACCTGCTCTGGGCCTTCGGCTACAACCTGGTGCTGATCCCGCTGGCGGCGGTCGGGCTGCTCAACCCGATGCTGGCGGCGGTCGCGATGTCGCTCAGCTCGCTGCTCGTGGTGGGCAACAGCCTGCGGCTGCGCACCTGGGAGCCGGGGCGGGGACAGCGCCGGGGAGGACGGCGGTGAGGGGCGTGAAGGACAGGAAGGGCGTGACGGGTGTGAGGGGCGTGACGGGTGTGAGGGGCGTGACGGGCGTGACGGGCGTGACGGGGAGGGCCGCGGCGAGGGCCGCCGGGCGTCTCGCGGTGGCCGGCCCGCCGGTCGGCGCGGCGGCCCTGGCCCTGGTCCTGCTCACCGGGTGGACGGCGGTCGGCGGGGCCGGCCGCGCCCTCCCGGTGACGGCCGAACCGGGCTGGGTGCTGCTGCCGACGGCGGGTGCGGCCACCGCCACGGCGGCCTTCTTCACGGTCCGCAATCCGGGCGACGTCCCCGACGAACTGACCGGCGCCTCCTGGGAGTTCGGCGGCCGGATCACGCTGAAGCGGCACCTGCACCAGGGCGCGGCGGGCCGCTGGGAGCCGGCCTCGGCGCTGCCGGTGCCGGGCCGCGGCGAACTGCGGATGACCCCGGAGGACGCGGACCTGATGATCGCCGAGCCGCCGCCGCTGCGGGCCGGCCAGTGGGTGGAGTTCACCCTCGCCTTCCGGCACAGTCCGCCGCTGCGGCTCGCCGCCCAGGTCCTGCCCGCGGCCGAACGACCGCGCTGACCGTCCCCGAAGGCCCCTGGGGCCCGAAGCCCGACGGCTTCGGGCCCCAGGGTCCGGGGCGGCGATCCGGGAAGGACGCTCGGCGCCGGC